>JAKAJY010000112.1:0-15644 GCA_021824845.1 archaeon | reverse complement strand
TTCAAGATTTGCCAAGATGTCCATGATCATTTACTAAAGATAGACGGAGTGGATGATGTCAAAGTAAATGTCTCAAATCACTTCATGGCAGAGGCAATCAACAACCAAGTGAATAATAGCCCAAACCCAAAAAAGCCTGCAGCCTAGATATTATTTTCTAAATCCCAAGAGATAGCCCCTCAGCAATTGTATTCCCATGGCTGGGTCTACTCCTTTTGGACAAACCTGGCTACAAGAGCCTGCAAAGTGGCATCTCCAGATTCCGTGGGATTCATCAATAATTTTTAGTCTAGAGCTCTTGCCCTTGTCTCTATTATCTGCGACATATCGGTATGCCTGGCCTAGTGCCTGAGGTCCTAAAAATGACGAATCAGTTGCCATTGTAGGGCATGCAGAGTTGCAAAGGCCGCATTTGATGCAGTTTGCAAACTGGATGTATTCTTCCAACTCTTCTGGAGTCTGCTTGAATTCCTTTGTTGGTGCAGTGATTTCAGTGTCTTCACGAATTACATAGGGCTGCATTTTTTTATGAGTCGTAAACATTCGCTCCAAATTGACAACCAAATCCCTGACAATTGGATAGTTGTTCATCGGCTCTACCGTAACTACATCAGAGTTTAGCTCCGATATTTTCGTAAAGCACGCCAGTCTTGGTCGTCCGTTGATCTTCATTCCACATGAACCGCATGATGCCTGTCTGCAGGAGTATCGCACAGCCACAGAATGATCGAGGTGTTTTTTGACATCCAAAATTGCATCCAGTACTGTCGTCCATCTCTCATATGGAAGCTTAAAGTCTGCAAATTGTTGAGTTGAATCATGTTCCGGATTGAATTTTGCAATGCGGAGTGTTATTGTTTTTGACGATGATACTTCAGTAGATGACTCTTCCTCTGCCATTGTTTGTGATAGCTCACTCATCTATGTCATCCCCATGCTTGCCATCAATATAGTCCTTGAACCATATGCGACAAGGCCGATCATTCCAGCTATGCATCCATATGAGACTGCTTTTTCGTATGATCTTCCTTGTTTTAGCTCAAGCAGTATGACGCGTAATCCATTAAATCCATGAACTGAGAGTAGCACCAAGATGAGTTCCAGCATTATTGCATATGGAATGTACTTGTAATTTGCAAGTACGTTTTCGTATGCCAGAGAATCCTCGTAGTTCATCATCGTTATTCTAAACAACACATGTACTGCAACAAGCACCACAGCACCCAGTGCCGTGCCATAGTGGATTTTCATTATTGTGCTTTCGCGCATTTTATTCACCAAACAATACTGACATACCATACATCATTGCAAGCGCAGCAAGACCAATGGATGCATAAATGCAAAGCTTGTGCATGTTGTTTTGTGATGCTGGTGTGTATGGATAGTCAGGTCGTGCTGGCTTGCCAACCCCAAATCCCCCATGTCCAAGCATTACACGGATTCCATTTGCGGTATGAAATACGCACATGCCAATCACCAAAGTAAGAACCACATGTCCTTCAGTGGTTTGAGTCAGGCTCAGAAAATTATCCCACGCTGTTTTTCCATTTACGATATTACTGGTTTCGTACACATGCCCAATCAAATATGCGAGTAATCCAAGGCCGGTTATTCTCATTAGCCAGTAGGCAACGCGTTCTATTCCGTATCGGCCTGGGTTTGCCATGCCTTTGATTCCTTCCTTGTTTTCGTTTCGTTTCATTCTAGTATTTTCTCTCCACCGGCTGGTACCTAGTTATGGTTACTGGATGCTTTTTCATTATTGGTTCCTTCGGATCATAGTAAGCAAGCGTATGGTGTAAAAAGTTTGTATCGTCTCGGTTTGGATAATCGAGTCTAGAGTGTGATCCGCGGGACTCGCGTCTATTAATTGCACCAAGGAGTACGACTTCGGCAACTCTGAACATGGAATCAAGCTCCATTACGTTACTAAAGTTTGTGTTGTATTCTTTTGCCTTGTCATCAACATGTTTCCAAGTTCTTGCTCGAATTTCCCTCAATCTCTTTAGTCCTTCAACCAGATCAGTCTCGGTCCTGTAGACATATGCCTTGTCATTCATAATATCGGTTAGCTCTTGTCTTACCTCATATGGATTGTAGTCTCCTTGTCCTCGAAATACTCCATCATAGATTCTTTTTTCTTCCAAAGTAACTAGGTGGTGTGGGAATTGTGATGTGCGGTTTGAGTTTAGCGCATATTCTGCAGCAATCTTTCCAGTGATTTTTCCCCAAACAATACATTCGGATGTAGAGTTTGCGCCAAGTCGGTTTGCACCATGGACTGAATTGCATGCCGCTTCACCTGCCGCCCAGACTCCCTTGAGCTCTGTTGCACCATCAATGTTGGTGTGAATTCCACCCATCATGTAATGACATACTGGTCGAATATCGATTGGCTCTTGCGATGGATCGATTCCTGAAAACTTGATAGAAATCTCACGGATGGCACCTAGTTTTTCCCTAATGACGGCGTCTCCTATGTGTCGCAGGTCTAGCTTCATGCAATCCACGCCTGTCTCATGCTTGAAGCCTCGGCCATCGCGAATCTCACTCATTATTGCACGGGACACAATATCACGTGGTGCAAGCTCCATTTTGCTTGGGGCATAGTTTTTCATGAATCGCTCATTATTGGTATTAAGAAGATAGCCGCCTTCACCTCTAGCGCCCTCGGTAATCAGAATTCCAGACGGCAAAATTCCGGTCGGGTGGAATTGAACAAACTCCATGTCCTTTAGCGCAAGGCCTGCGCGATATGCCATATCGATTCCATCAGGAGTAGATGATAATGCATAAGTCGAAAAGCTGTAGATTCTTCCAGCACCACCAGTTGCAATGATTAGTCCCTTTGCGCGTATTGTGTAAAATGTGCCGCTTGATAGTTCTATTGCAGTGATTCCCATGAATTGCTGTCCGTCATGGATGATTGCAGTTACAAACCACTCATTCAGAAATGAAATGTTATCAAATTTTAGACAAGTGTCGTATAATGTCTGCATTTCAAAGAATCCAACTTTATCTGATGCATATGTCGCACGCGGAAAACTGTATCCTCCAAAGTTTCTCTGCCCTATTCTTCCATCCTTTCGTCGAGACCACGGCATGCCCCAGTGTTCAAGCTGGTAGACTTCTTTTGGCATCTCTTTGCAGAGTCGCTCTGCGACATCCTGATCTGCCAAAAAGTCACTTCCCTTTACAGTATCATAAATGTGTGATTCAACACTGTCACCGTCCTCCTCAAATAGTACTGCAGCTGTTCCACCCTCCGCAGACACAGAGTGCGAACGCATGACCTGAACTTTGGAAACGACTCCAATTTTGAGGGTTTGACTTGTCTTTGCTGCCTCTATTGCTGCACGAAGTCCAGCAAGACCAGATCCAACTATAATCAGATCATATTCGATAGAATCAACCATCTGCTACTTTGAACTTTAAAAAATCGGATAAATATGTATTCAAAAGAAAATCAGCCGAATAAATAACAGAACTATCACGCATAATTCTTATATTTATCGCTAGCGATATCACTGGTGATGGCAAGCCAGTGGTTTCAACGAGTAGGCAGTGCAGTTCCACGTGGATTCTCAAGATACTACATTTTGGAATTGCTCAATACAAAACCACACACTGGAAAAGAGATCATCGATGCAGCAGACTTACAAAGTGATGGAATGTGGAAACCATCACCTGGCCTTATCTATCCATTATTGGGCAGACTATTAGACGAAGGATTAATCGAGGAAACCAAGGACGGCAAGTATCAGATCACAAAGAAAGGTAAGGCAACATCAGACGACTTGGAGATAGTAAACAAAATAATAAAAAATCAACTGGATGTTCTGATGCGAGTCAAAAATGTAGGCAGGTTTGTCGCCATGGACCTAATTGAGAGAATGAATATGATGGGAGCACTACTTTCATCAAATGTATCCAAGATGACAAAGGATGAAATGCAAAAATACCGTAAATTCCTTCAAAGCGAGCTACAAAAACTAGACACTCAAGAATCCAAACAGGGAAAAGAGATCAAAATAGACTAAAAGCAGAGTTAATTGTTCATATGAATATTTTTTCTAATTGTGGCAGATAATGATAAATAATAAAATTGATCATATTTTTTGTTGAAAACGCTAAAGCAGTTAATCAACGATCCAGCAAAGCCACTTGTTATTCCTGGTGTTTATGACGCAATCGGGGCAAAAATTGCGCAAAAGATTGGATTTGAGGCAATGTTTCAAACAGGTTATGGTACCTCCGCCACATTGTTTGGAATGCCAGACTATGGATTCATCGGTGCAACCGAAACTCTAGAAAATGCAAGGAGAATATGCAGAGCAGTTTCCGTTCCAGTAATAGTTGATTCTGATACAGGTTATGGGAATGCACTTAGTGTTTGGAAGCTTGTAAATGAACTACAGGCAGCCGGTGCTTCTGGAATCTTTCTTGAGGATCAGAGATGGCCAAAAAGATGCGGCCACATGGCAGGAAAAGAGGTTATTGAAAAAGAGGAATATTCCGAAAAATTACAAGCGGCAGTCGATGCCAAAAAGAACAAGGACTTTATCATAGTTGCAAGAACAGATGCGCGCGCCACAAAGGGGTTAGACGAAGCAATAGAACGAGCCAAACATTACAAAAAAATTGGCGCCGATGCAGTGTTTGTTGAAGCCCCAAGAACAATAGATGAGATGAGAAAAATTGGAAAAGAGATCAAAGCGCCGCTTGTTGCAAACATGATAGAGGGTGGGGCGACACCTATTCTTTCCGCAAAGCAGTTGCACAAAATGGGCTTTAAGATAATCTTGTATCCGCTTTCTGTCCTGTATGCAAACACGTATGCATCGCTTGCCATCCTAAAGGAGCTAAAAAAGTCAGGCACGACTGCAAAACTTAGAAAAAATGTAGTGAGTTTTGATAAATTCAATGACATAGTAGAATTATCAAAATTTCGAAATCTTGAGAATCGCTACAAAAGTGAATAAATAAAAAAGTCCAAGTAAAGAAACATCTTAAGATGAGGTGTTTCTCTTTACTTCGATTTCTATCGTGGATACGTTTCGTGACTTGCCGTCTTTGGATTCGAGTTGTTCAGAGCCTATCTTTATTTGGCCAATAGAATATCCTGCATTTTCGGTTTTGCGTGAGATGATTTGTGCTACATCCACTGCACGTCCAATGCTTAGTCCTCTGGCTTTGATATGCACTGATGGAAGATTAGCTAATTGAATAAGCGTAGATGTTACATACGCCATCAATGGCTTCTTGCCAATGAAAATTACGTCTCTGTTTTCGGACATGCCCTCTAAACATGCATCGATAATTTAAAGCTAAAAACGAAATTATTCAAAAATTTCTTATTAACTATACCCAACACAAAAAGAATGACTTTGCTTGAGCAGATCAGAAAAACCATGCAGAGTGGCTCAAAGGAAGAAAAAATCAAAATCATAGAATCAGCATCATGCATGACGGATCCCAAAGCCCTTGAGATAATAGTTTCAGGACTAGGAGATGAGGACATTGAGATAAGAGGTGAGGTGTTTAGCGCCTTGCTATTAAATGAGAATGACATATCGGAGGCTTTGCTGGAAGGCCTAAAAAGCAGAGACAAGAACATTCGCGGTTATTGCGCTCTTGTCTTGGCAAACAGAAATGAGAGAAAAGCAATTTCAAGAATCATTCAGCTTACCGAGGATCAGAGTGCGATGGTGCGCTCTTGTGCGGTGGGGGCTTTGGGTTATTTAAGAGCAGGCGAGGCATCTTTTGCAATACAAAAATGCCTAGATGATCCCAACATTGAAGTCATAAAAAGCGCAATCAAGTCCGCAATAGACATCAAGGACAAGTTCTTAATATCAAAACTAGACGTGCTTGTAAAGCAGAGCGATCCTGAGATAAGCAGGCTTGCGGTTTTTGCCAGAAATAATTTGTAAGTGGACCGGGAGGGATTTGAACCCTCGATCTCACCCATGCCAAGGGCGTATCCTACCAGTCTAGACGACCGGCCCACAAAACCAGAAATAGATCTGGTCGTCTTTCAAGTTTTCAGATTGATTATTAACGTTTAGCTGGAGAAAAGAAATTTGACTATCATTTAACATAAAATATTTAACCGTCATGTGACAGGTCTTGATGTGGTAGTAGAAAACAAGGCGACCATTACTTATGTTCAATTACTAAAAGAAGACCTAGCAATTTTCAGACTAGTTCCAAATGACGGAGCAATTCCAGAGTACAAGGCAGGACAGTTTTTGACAATTGGAATGAATGTACCAAGTGAGGGCAAAGTAATCAGAAGAGCATATTCCATTGCATCACACCCAGAGAACAAAAAATACATTGAGCTTGTAATACGTTGGGTAAGAAAGCCACTTCCCGGAAGACTCACCACTCAGCTGTTTAATGCAAAGGAAGGAGATGAAATAACTTGGATAAAGCCAACAGGTGCGGCATTACTAATTAATGATAAACTTCCAAATGGGGAAAAGGACGAACGAAGAATCGTTTGTCTTGGTGGAGGAACCGGAATTGCACCATTTGTGAGCTTTGCACAACACCTACATGCAACAGGCGATAAAAGAGAGATAGTAGCACTACACGGTGCTAGCTATATTGATGAGCTTAGCTACAAGGAGCTTTTCACTAATCTAGAGATGGAAAGCATTGACAAGGGACGCGACAAGTGGAACTTTAGATACAGAGCAGCAATTAGCCGACCACAGGAATGGTTCAATCGCTCTTGGAGTGGGCAAACAGGAAGAGTAGAGACATTTCTAAGATCAAAGGATGGAGAACCATCACCTCTAGAGCAGATGATTGGTGAGCGAGTAACTCCACAGAACACAATGTTTTACATTTGTGGTTGGCAGGGAACAATCGATGGTTGTATGGATTATCTTTCCGCAAAAGGATTTGTCACGGAAAGAAACAAGCGCCCAGACGGTGGCTTTGAAGTCAAATACGAATCATACGGATAACTCAAAAGTAATATTGTTTGGTTTTGTCCCAGCATCGGGGACGTAGGTTAGCTTGGTATACTGCCAGCCTCGGGCGCTGGAGATCATGGGTTCAAGTCCCATCGTCCCCACATTTGAAATAGAGCCAAAAAGTACTCAATTCGTTTGAGCGTTGCAATCTATCTTGCACATCTAAATCCACTGACAAACGCACATGTGGAAATTATCAACGATCTGAAAAAAGACAATGTCATAGTGATGCCAGTTGTTTTTTTGGATCATGGTATAGAGATCAACAGTAAGAGCTTTCCCTTTAGTTATGAGATACGAAAGAAAATGTTAGTGTCGGTATTTGGTGATTCCATTCGAGTTTCATCAAACTATACATTTCATGCACCATTCTACAGATACTTTCCGCCGATCATATCACCATATTCATGGAAACTGCGTTCCCAAATTCTGAGCGGAGTAGACAAGGACTATTACACATACACTGGCGATAAAACAGAGGGACTGATGCTCAAAGCATACAGACTCAATCCTCGAATAGGCACAAGAAAGGCAATCTCTGCATCATCTGTTAAAGATAAACTATACGAATCAGTAAAAGGAAATCAGACCAATTGGAAAGACGATGTTCCAGAACAGGTTGCAAAAATAATTGAGGAAAACTGGGATGTTATAGAAAAATATGCAAGCTCCCCAGACATGACCACACGAATTGCGGGAATGAAATTCCCAAAGGCGGGCCTCAAGACAAGATAGATTAATGCCATATTTGAAAACAGGCTATGAAATTTGACATTTCTGAATTTGTTTGGTTTGATGGTGAGTTCATTCCACTAAGCAAGGCAAACGTTCCAATCACCACACATGCGATTCATTATGGAACATCCATCTTTGAGGGAATCCGTGCATATTGGAATGGAAAAAACATCTACATCTTCAGACTAGATGACCACATCAAAAGATTCCGCCAGTCGGGAAGATTCTATTCAATTTCATTAAATTATTCCAACAAAGATATAGCCAATGCTATGATTGGACTGTGCAAGAAAAACAAGATGAAAAAGTCTTGTTACATCAGACCATTTTACTTTGTTGGGCAATATGGAATCAACTTGCACGTAAATGAAAACGCCCCGACCCATGTTGCTGCATTCATGTTCCCGTTTGGTGATTTGTTTGATAAGAATGGAATTAGTGCAGGCATATCATCTTGGAGAAAATTCAGTGACCAATCCACTCCACCTCTTGCAAAGATGGGCGGAAACTATTTGAACTCTATTTTGGCAACCCAGGAATGCAAAAGAAACGGCTACGATGAGGCAATCTTGCTAGACTTGCAGGGAAATGTGAGTGAGGCGCCAGGCGAGAACATTTTTGTTGTAAAAAACAACACCCTCATGACACCACCGCTAGAATCATCTGCGCTAGAGGGAATAACACGAGACTCTGTGATGCAGATTGCGCAAGACCTAGACTATAATATTGCAGAAAAGACCATCACGCGTAGCGAGATCTATTTGGCAGACGAAGTATTTCTCACTGGAACAGCTGCAGAGATAACTCCAGTAACAAGCATTGATGGTAAAAAAATCGGCTCTGGTAGGCCCGGAGTTGTCACAAAAGAGGTTGTTTCTTCATATTTGGACATAGTGTCTGCAAAAAACGACAAATATTTCAACTGGCTAACTCCGGTGTATTAGCTTGAAAGTAGCACAAATAGGAATCGGTGGGTGGGGCAAAAACCATGCCAGAGTCTTATCCCAGCTCGGGGCACTGGTTGCAGTCTGTGATGCAGACCAAGACAGGGCAAAAGAGACTGCGCAAAAATACGGAGTAAACCATTACACTTCACTTGATACAATGTTGGATTCTGAGGAAATTGACGCAGTCTTTGTTTGCACGCCAACAATTACTCATTTTGATATTGCCACAAAAATAATCCAGAGAAAAAAATCAGTATTTGTGGAAAAGCCAATGACTTACAAATCTGATGAGGGACTCAAACTGTCAGAGCTTGCCAAAAAAAACGGTGTCATACTAACATGTGGCTATATTGAGCGATTCAATCCGGCAGTCGAAACAGTAAAGGAATTTGTAAAATCAAAAAAATACGGTGAACTAATCATGCTAGAGTTTCATCGAGAAAACAGAATGCCACTTCACATCAAAGATGTTGGAATCATTTATGATACATCTGTCCATGATATTGACACTGCAATGTGGCTCTTTGATGACACTCCTCAGGTAGTATTTGCAAGATCTGGCAAAATAAGGCATGACCATGAGGACTTTGCTACAATCATGCTTGGCTTTAAAGACAACAAGGTAGCAGTGATATCATCAAACTGGATAACACCATCCCGAGTGAGGCACTTTAACGCAGTGTGTACCGATGGAATAATCTCTGGGGACTTCGTAACACAGGAAGTCAAAATTGAAAAGGATCAAGGTTCTGAGATCCCAAGAAAAGAAAGACAGGAGCCACTTACAGTAGAGATCAAGGCATTTTTGGATGCAGTAAAATCAAAGACCACGCCAAGAGTGCGGGCGGAAGAGGCAGTAAATGTAACAAAAATAGCGGAAGCAGCGTTATTATCTAGCCAAAAAGGAGTTCCAATCTACCTAGATCTAAAATGAACAAAAAAATGATGGACATGTTAGTGTGTCCAATGGACAAGCAATTTCCTTTGGAATTATACGAAACGCAATCAAAGCAAGAGGTAGTTTTGGAGGGTGCTCTGTTTTGCTCAAAATGCTCCAGATTCTATCCCATTATAGAAGAGATTCCAATAATGCTGCCGGATGAGCTGCGAGACAAAAAGCAGGACATTGTATTTTTGGAGAAGAACCATAAAACACTACCCCAGAAAATAATTAAAGACGCCAATCCATGGCATCTGTAGTTTGATAACCAATTTCGTATCAGAAAAGGCAAAAATCGGCAAAAATGTCAAGATTTGGCATTTTGCGTATGTTGGAGACAACACCACACTTGGTGATAATGTAAAGATAGGCTCACTTTCACACATTGACTATAATGTCGAGATTGGTGAGAACACCATGATAGAGGGGCTCGTCTACATCCCACCGCTTTCAAGAATTGGCAAAAACGTCTTCATTGGTCCATCGGTTTCCCTAACAAACGATCCATATCCACCAAGCCAGAAAATGATCGGAGTCACCATAAAGGATGGAGCCATCATTGGATCTCGTGCAGTCATAAAGGCAGGAGTTACGGTTGGGAAAAACAGTGTTGTTGCGATGGGAGCAGTAGTAACAAAGGACGTTCCAGATGATATGGTGGTAGTTGGTGTTCCTGCCAAAGTAAAATACACCAGATCAGAATATGACAAAAAGCAGGCAAAATGGAAATCTTAGGCCCTGATCTGTTTTTGAAATATCTTGTTTTTGAGTTTAGTTAGAACCAAAACCCAGAACACTACCAATACCAAAGCAATCACTGCCTTGATTATGGATGCAATGAAAAAATCCAGATGATCCCCATATCCAGAAATCGAGATCTTTGAGACAAGTGTCACTAGTATTCCGCCACCTGCAAGGATCAGCACCCACATGATTCCAATGAATGCAAAAATCAGGAGCTGGGCCAAATTTGCACTCCTGATATAATAGCAGTAATGATTGCTAGAATTCCTGAGAATATTGCCAGCCTGAATATGGTAAAGCCAATCTCTTTTTCGGTAAGCGGCTTGCTTGCAACAATTAGTCTCACCAGTGTGATTGGTGCATTGGATTCCTTGGTTGTAGTGATTTTATGATCATCTGTATGTATGGTAGGTCCCTTGACTTGCCTGTGCTCGACGATTCTCTTTACACTGGACAGGAACAAAAACGAATTGATTATTGCGGGTAAAAGTGCAATTGCTGCAATCACCTCGACGCGTCCAATTATTGCAATTGTCCCATATGCTGCTCCAAGGACTAGCGCTCCAGAATCACCTGGGAATATTCTGGCCGGAAACTTGTGGTATCGATAAAATGCAAGTGACGCAAATGCAATTGGTAGAGTCATTATTGCAACGGTGTAATTTTGTAAAATAAACAAAACAATTGCAAGGGAAAAGGATGCAATCATCACGAATCCACTTGCAATTCCATTCATCACATCAATGGAGTTAATCGTGTTTCCTGTAATTGGGATCATGAATAGTATCAATCCTAGATACAATGCGGGAATTTTCACCTCGCCAAATAATGGGAATGCCAGATTTGGCTCGTATGCCCCAAGAGCTATGATTGGTATTGCAGCACCCATCAAGGCAAGCGGCTTGAACCATCCACTCATTACTCTTCTATCATCGATAAAGCCGACAACAAATGCAATTGATGTAGTAATCAAAAGCGCAACAAGTCCTCTTGTGTTGATTTGTTGTGGCAAAAGAAAGTAGAGCGATATCTCAGATACGATTATTCCAACAAGAATTACAGGACCGCCAGGCCTCGGAACCATTGCGCCACCTATTCGGTTTACATCTTTTACTGCCCAATTTTTTTTATTCAGGGATTTTATCAGTGATGGAACTAGGCCAAAAACAACAAAAAATGCAATTGCCGATGAAACCAGCCCTGCAATGATATAGTCTTGCAATTATCTCACTTTTTTGAGTTGGGATTTAATATTATCTGCAATGGTTGGGCCGATTTTATCAATCTCTGCCAGCTTGTTGATTGGGATTGTATGCAGATCCTCGGTTGTCTTGATTCCATGATCGTATAGTTTTCTTGCACGTACACGCCCAATTCCGCGAACTTTGACCAATTCCACTAGCTCTTCTTTGATTCCATATGCTATTCTTTTGCGTATGGTATCAAGCTCCTCTAGCAGATCTGCTCTATCAACAAGTTTTGCAAGCTCATACAAACAGTACACAAGCCAGTCAGCAGTCTCTGCCATTCGGTGCATATCACCGGATTCGATTCCAAGGTTATCAGAGAGATGGATTTCCGAGGACTCAGATATCCAAGAATGTAGCGCCAAAAGGCTCCTTGAGCAATCATATTCCGATATGGATTCAATCAGCTCAGACGACTTGTTCTCAATTAGTGTCCCAAGCGTCTCATAGTCCTTGTTTCGAAGGGAAAACTTGGGGAAAAACTCCTCACAACTTGAGACAAGATGCAAAAATCCCAGTGTGTGTCTTTTATTTTCAGAAACTGCTTCTAGGCCTCGCTTAAAGTAAATCGCAGTAATTGGATCTATGTATAGCATCGATACTTTTTTACCAAACTCTGTTGCCGCAAATCTTTCTGCTTTTTGTACTATGAGGTTCTCTCGGATTAGGAATTTTTTTGCAATCTCTATTGAGAATTTCAGTGTGTTTTTTCTTGTTTGCAGTCCTGCCAAGGTTTTTTGGAAGAACTCAAAGATTTGCTCATTTTTTATTCCTGGATTTGACACCACATGACTCAGTATGTGGATTCGCAGTGCCTTGTCATCTGTGAGCTGAGATTCGATCGGCTCTGGCGTTCCATTGATGTAATACTCTATGAGGTCTGAGGCATTTGAATTGCCAACTATTATTGCCTCACCAAACTTGTCATATTGCGGCCTTCCAGCCCTTCCGCAAAGCTGCTTGTATTCTAGGATGCTAATTGGTTTGTTTGTACCTGCCTTTACGTCATATCTTGCAATACTCGATATGACAACACGTCTTGCTGGAAGATTTACTCCTGCTGCAAGGGTTGGTGTTGATGCCAAGAGTTTGATCTTACCATTTCTGAATTCTGTTTCTATTATTTCTCGGCAGTTTTGGTTTAGGCCCGCATGATGAAATCCAACCCCTTTTTTGAGAAGAGTAGACAGTGTTTTTATCAGATCAGTATGCTCGTTGTTGTCTAGGATTTTTTGTGATATTTCCTCTAGGTATTTTTTCTCAGAGTCCGTCAGGAATTTTAATACTGCATCAGATCCCTTTGCGGCAAGCGATGCGGATCGTGTCCTTGTTTCTGCAAAGACCAACGACTGACCTCCATTTTTTATCGTATCAAGACACAGATCTATTGGTGGGCCACGTATGCTGGACTCGATTTCATTGGAATCACCATTGTTCCACAAAACAGATCCGCCATCAAAGACCCCTTCAGTTAGTGGAACCGGCCTCCAATCACTCAATACTAACTTGCAGCCAAGCCATTCTGCCAGTTCATCGGAGTTTGTTATTGTTGCAGACAGACCTACAATTTGTGGCTTTGATTCAAGATCCTTTAGTTTTGTTAAAATAACTTCAAGTGTCGGGCCCCGGTCCTTATCACCAATCAGATGAACCTCATCTGCTATCACTAGGCCGATTTTATCAATCCAATCCACCCCATGTCGGATTATGGAATCCATCTTTTCGTTAGTCAAAACAACAATGTCTGCACTTTCAGATTCCTTGTCTACTGAGTCAAAATCGCCAGTTGAGATTGCGGTTTTGATCTTTCTGCCAAGTTCGATTTTTTCCATTTTTTTGAATTCAGAGAATTTTTCCGCAGCAAGCGCCCGAAGCGGCGTCAGATATACTACTTTGCCTTGTTTTGTGCTCAAAAACCGCATCATTGCGAGCATTGCAATGAGTGTTTTTCCGCTAGCTGTGGGAGCTGCAACCAGAATATTTTTCCCATCCAAGAGCCCTGCCTTTACTGCATCTGCCTGTGGAGGATAGAGTTTTGTTATGTTTTGCTCAGCTAAAAGATCTTGTGCAGAGGTTGGTAGTTCAAGGTCCGCTATTTTCATACACGATTATAGTGACCAGGCTTGGATTCATAAATTGATGCTTCTCGGAGCATTCTTCGAATAAAGTTCCTTGCCTCTTCCTCGGTAAACTTGGCAGTCTTGGTCAGCTCTTTTACAAAGAGTTTTTCCTCAACTGGTGTTTTACTGTCGCCTTCAAGGGATTTTAAAACATCCATGAAGAGTTGCAGTTTTGATACCTCACTGTGGGGTCTACCCTGCAACACTCCAAGGTCTACTTTGCCAGTATTGACATCAACTCCTGCATCTTCTAGCATGCTTTGAATCAGAAATATCGCACGTTCTGCATCTTCGGCCTCAACTTGGTCCTTCATGAGCAATCTTGCTCTTGCAGTTGCAAGCCTGATCAGTCCACCAAGCTGTCTTGGGGTTACTGTGATCATTTCTTCGGACTCGACATTTCTCATCTTTAGATAATAATCAAGAATCTTCTCTTCGGCCTCTGAGGTCAGTGTAGGATCCGATCTTTTGCAATATGCCAGATATTTTGTAAAAATGTCAGGATCGATTAGTGATCTGGTGTCAGTTGTGGATTTTTTGTGCAATCCAATGATGTGCTGTGCTATGTTTCGGTCTTTTTCCTTTGATGGAATGTCTCGAACGACAAAGATGAGATCAAATCTTGTCAATAATGGAATTGGTAGTGCTACGTTTTCTGTGATATTTTTGAATGGATCGTATTTTCCGTACATTGGGTTTGCTGCAGCTAGAATCGAGGTTCTTGCGTTTAGTGTAGCCACAATACCGCCCTTTGCTATACTTGCTGACTGTTGCTCCATTACCTCGTGTAGTGCACTTCGATCCTCTGGCTTCATCTTGTCAAATTCGTCAATGCATACCAGTCCTTGGTCGCCCAATACCACGGCACCTGCTTCTAACATCATGATTCCGGTCTTGTCTCTAACCACGGCCGCAGTTAGGCCTGCTGCGGTGGAACCTCTACCGGATGTGTACAATCCCCTCGGTGCGAGTCTTGCACAAAACTTGAGCATTTCGGATTTTGCAGTACCTGGATCTCCTACCAGAAATACGTTAATGTCTCCTCTAATTTTGGTGCCATCGCTCATTACCCTTTGCATGGCGCCAACCATCAACAATAGAATGGATTCCTTGATGATCGCATGGCCCTGAATGTGCGGTGCAAACGAGTTTATCAGTCGCTCATAAACATCGGTGTTTCTTGCCAAGGATTTGATTATTTTTTCTTCTTCCGGTGAGATCTCTTCCCGCTCTGATCGTCTGGAATTCTTGCCTCCACGGCCGCCCAAAAACTCGATGTTATTACCCTCTATTCTTAATCGGTGCAGTCCGCTGTTGATTCGGGTTCCTGTGATTTGCTCTTGTTCGATTCGAACTATACCAGTAAGAATTATTCTATCCCCCGGGCGAGCATTGTCTACCAAATCCTGCTTTATTGTTACATCAACATAGTGAGGGAGCTGTCCTGGCGGGAGATCCTCTGGAAGCTCTTGCAAACGGATTATCTGAAAGTCGATGAACTTGCTTTGTTCCGGATCTAGTCGGATGTCACGGTGTGCACATTTTTCAGTAGAGCATTTGCTTGGGGTGTAAATGTTGAGGCCTCGCTCCAGTGGAACCTCGGTTGTGTGGCCTTCTGGACATTTGTATACCACGTTTTTTGCCAATGGCTTTACCTCAGAGGAGCGCACCACCATGCCGGAAACCGAGGTCATCTTGCCAATTACTTCAGCATTGATTTGTCTGAGGCTTCTCTGAATTGGATAGTTTGCAATCCTTACTCGAATATCATCTGAGATTTTCGTTGCATAATCTGGAAATCTTTCCTCTAGGATGTTTTTGATTGCGCCTGAAAACGCATACAGTATTTCGTCGGGCTCTAGGTTGAACTTTACCTCAATGTCTTTTTGAGATACAATGTCGTTGTAGTCAACTACGATGAACTT
>JAKAJY010000057.1 GCA_021824845.1 archaeon | reverse complement strand
GCCACATCATAAAATCCACCTAGATTTCTTATCTGACTTGGAATCAGTGGGGCTGAGATTCGATTAAACATAAAGTCGGTGCTTTGGTATGGTGCAGTATACACTGCAGAGACAGTTCCGCGCCCGGAAACCTGGCCTGCTGTACCTAGTGCTTGATTTGTCTTGTCGTCATAATGGATAAAGGCTGAATGGAATTCTGCATCAAATCCAAAGAAACTATTCATGTCTTCAATCACTGCATCGCCTGCCACTCTTGCCTTTTCCTGGGCTGCCTTGATTCCGCCTTCTCCCTCTATTCTTTTGACATTGATCATAATGCAGATCTGGTCCTGAACGCCTAGGACACATTGGTTCTCGTTTGTTATCACGACTGCCACAACATCCGTCATATTACGAATCTTTTCATCTAGTGCTGGTGGGATCTGGAATTCGTGAAGCGATGTTGTTTGTAGTGATACCGATGCGGTAACATTGTTTGATAGTTTTTGATCCACAAATATTGTGGCAGTTTCATGGAATGTTGCAAACCTTGGCTCTTCGGCAAATACTGGGATCATACTAATCATAATCAACGCAAAAGCCAAACCAAAAATCCTATACACAAATCTGAGTGCCTGGATTTTTACTATTAACTTTGCGCAAGAATTGATCAGTTGCAAATCAAAGGTTTAAATTCGAATGATCAAAATCCAACATTGACATCGATTCAAACCGTTCGGGGAACAAAAAATTCCGTGGACTGGCAGCTAGTGCGTAAAGGCTGCCAGCCCCATTTTCACTTGATCAAAACCAACTTTGATAATTTATAAAATCATTATAAGGAAAAAACTAAAAAATTAAGCAATGATTAGAAAAATTCAGAAAATCTTGGTTCCATTGGATGGATCAAAAAACTCCATACGTGGATTTGAAAAAGCGCTTTCCATAGCTCAGCCAACTGGGGCGATGATAACTGGCCTATATGTAGTTCACATACCTATTAGATCTGCATTACGCATAACTCCTCAGCAGAGAAAGAAAGAGATCTCTTTTGCAGAGTCCATAATAGGCGACGTAACAGAGCGGGCAAGAAATGAAAATGTTGCCTTCAAGCCAAGAATTGAAACTGGAAATCCCTCTGATAGGATCACACAGATTGCAAAATCTGGTGGTTTTGATATGGT
Source organism: archaeon (assembly GCA_021824845.1). Classification (GTDB taxonomy): domain Archaea; phylum Thermoproteota; class Nitrososphaeria; order Nitrososphaerales; family Nitrosopumilaceae; genus Nitrosotenuis. The sequence continues at coordinate 2,109 of JAKAJY010000057.1, read as the reverse complement.
TGTGATTGGATCTAGGGGCATGAGTGGTAAAAAAGAGATACTTCTTGGTAGTGTTTCAAATCATGTACTGCACAAGGCGGACATACCGGTATTGGTTGTCAAATAATTATTTTTTATAATACACTGACAACAATTTGAGTTGTCATTTGATCATGACTAGGTCTTTTACTTGGGATTTGATATAATCAAAACCATCCTGCCAGAATTTAGCAGAGGATATGTCGATTCCATACTTGGTTAGTAATGTTTCTGGCTTTTGTGAGCCACCAGCAGCCAGAATCTCAATGTATGTCTTCTCGAATTGCTTGCCTTCCCTTTGGTATATTTGGAATAAAGACAATGACAGCAGATTGCCAAATGAATATGCATAACAGTAAAACGGCGTATGGTAAAAATGCGGAATGCAGCTCCACTCTATTGCGAAATCATCTGATAATTCGATGGAATCTGCAAATTGGGTCTTTAGGTTTCTCATGTATGTCTTTGATAATTCCTCTATGGTGGTCCCGTCTGCTATCTGTTTGTGTGCATCGACCTCAAAAATAGTAAAGAATGCCTGCCTCATTACAGTGGCATAGATGTCGTCTATTTTCTCTGATAGGATGGCTGCCTTTTCGGTATCGGTCATTTGGTGTGAAATATTATCGTATAACAATAATTCAGAAAATGTAGATGCGGTTTCTGCTAGCGGTAGTGGTGCCTCTGATACTAGGATTGATTGCTTTGATGCTGCCTGACTGTGCACTGCATGACCAAGCTCATGGGCCAGCGTAAACACATCTTTTGATTTTCCAGCATAGTTTACCAGAACATATGGGGTTAGTTTGGGTGATACGGTGCTGCAAAATGCACCGTCCCGCTTGCCTGGCCTTATTTGAGAATCGATATGATTTTGAGAAAACACTCTATTTGCAAATTCATATAATGTGGGGCTAAACTTGTTTAGCGAATCTAATACTAGCTTCGTTGCATTCTCATAGGTGTAGTTTTTCTCCTTGAATTTTTTTGCGCTTGGTGCATACAGGTCGTATCGCCTTAGCTTTTTGAGACCCAATGACTTTGCCTTGAATGCAAAAAACTCGTAGAAAACACTCGAATTTTTCTTGCAGACATCCAATAAGACTTGGGTTGTTTTATCATCAACATCATTCCCAATGTTTCTAATGGATATGGGGGAAGAGTATCTTCTGATTTCAATTCCCTCATCCTTCCAGTTCAGGACCAGGTTTTGATAGATTTCACCAAGCACTCCTTTGTTGGAAGAAAACTTGCCAAGAAGTATTTGATATGCTGTTTTTCTAAGATTTGGGTTCGTGCTTCGCACCAGAACGCTTAGTTGTTCGCGTGTGAGTTTTTTCTTTTTGCCGTTTATTGTTATGACGTACTCAAATGCATTTGTTATCTTGTCGTATAGTTTTACCAGTGCGGTAGAGCCTGTAACGTCTAATGTGTTGATGATTCTTTCTTCAGGTTCTGATAGGGAATATTTTGCCAGGAGGCGCTTGTGCCTTAGGTATTCGTGTAGATTGCCTGCATCTTTCATGAGTCTGGCGGCGTTTTTTTCATCAATTTTGCGCTTCCACCACAAATCAAAAAACAGCGTCTTGTTTTCTATTTCGGATCCGAGTTTTGATATTTTTGTTAAAAGCGATGTTGCCTCGTCTGATTGTGTATCTGATGAATACAGCAATGATGCGTAACCACCCAACCTGCTTGCGTCTTCGGCTAGGTCTTCTATGCGGTGAATGATTTTGTAAAAGTCCTTGGATGGGATAGTTGGCTTGAGTGTTGATTTTGTGCGCTCAAAGCTTTTAACCTTGGCCTCGAGCCTTGAGATCTGTTTTGCAAATTCTGGTGACTTGTGATCTGGCGCGAGCTCGGACAAATTCCATCTTCTCTGCTTATACATTTGCAATTTGGATCTCAATTTTCCTCTATATGACTATTCTAACCACTAAAATATCACACCCAATTGTGGGTAGTTGGACCGATTGTCTAGTTGGTTAGGATGACGCACTCACACTGCGTAAGGATTGTAAAATCCCGCAAGGGTCGTGGGTTCGAATCCCACTCGGTCCATTTTTTTTAAAACCACGTAATGTGGTTAGC
>JAKAJY010000032.1 GCA_021824845.1 archaeon | reverse complement strand
CTTGGTTCAGACCTGCTAGTATATCGATACAGAATTGGTGAAATTCTATGGCAAGCCCTCATTCTATAATGTCAAAAACAATGAAGAATTGATTGGCCATTTGATAATTGGCCTAGCGCCGCACACCTCAGTAGGCATAGTTGGCAGGATCATTGGATACACGGAAACCCATGTGTGCTATGGAACGCCAAACTGGCACTCTGCAAAAAGGCGTGATGCGGACGGCGATGCAGATTCTATAATGCTACTAATGGATGCGTTGCTTAATTTCTCAAGGCAGTTTTTGTCAGATAAAATAGGCGGGCTCATGGATGCACCGCTTTTGGTTCAGCCCATTGTACTACCACATGAATCACAACCACAGGCGCACAACTTTGAGGTAACAAAAAAACTACCACTGGAATTCTTTGAGGATACTATCTCTGCAAAAAAGGCATCAGAGGTAAAGAGCGTGGAAATCATAAAATCACGACTGGAAACGGAGGGACAATTCCATGACTATCATTTTACTCACACCACCACAACCCTTACCACATCGCGATCCCGCAGTGCATATTCCACCCTGGGCTCGATGCTGGACAAGTTTGATATGCAAATTAGAAATGCCGAACTCATTTCTGCAGTTGATACCACAGAAATAGTGACAAATGTAATCACCACTCATTTGGTACCCGATATCATTGGAAACCTTAGGGCATATGGCAGGCAAAAATTCCGATGTACCTCTTGCGGCAGAAAATTCCGAAGGCCTCCGCTACTTCAGCACTGTATTTGCGGCAATAATCTGATTCAAACCATTACTAGACCATCAATTGAGAAATATCTCCGACTGGCAAAACGACTAGTCGAAAAATACGATGTTGGACCATACCTCAAGGGAAGAATCGGTACACTAGAGGATGAGATCAATTTGGTGTTTGGAAAACGAAGTGGCGATCAGTTGTTACTGACTGACTATAACTAGCGCAGCTTTACGTATTCGTAGGCGCCCAGCTTGTTATCAAAGCAATAATGCACCTTTTGGTAGTCCTTTCTAAATGACTTGACCTTGGCTGCTAGCTTCTTTGGATCCTTTTTCTCAATTACTATATTCTTGATGTAGCTAGCAATCTCTTTCATCTCAGAGCCTTTCATGCCTAGTCTGGTTATCTCTGATACCCCGAGCCTGATTCCGCCTGGGTGGAAATAGTTGCGCCCAGCCTTGATGTCACCTGGAATTAATTGTCTGTTTACAATGATGTTTGCCTTTTCTAGATCAGCTTCTACTTTGCCCCCATCGGAATAATCCAAAACATTTACTGCTATTTGATGTGATTTGGTATATCCTCGCTTTTCTCCCAAGACCTTGAATCCTGCATCGGATAGAGCGTCAGCAAGTGTCTTTGCATTTTTGATTACGTCCTTTGCATACTGCTTGCCAAACTCTAGAGCCTCTGCAAATGCAATTGCTTTAGCTGCCATGTGGTGAATGTGATGACTAGATGTCAATCCTGGGAATGTCGCCTTTTTGATTGGTTCTGCATGTTCTTCTCTGCCAAGAACTAGTCCTCCCTGTGGACCAAACAATGTCTTGTGAGTACTCATTGTCATGGTATCAGCTCCTTCTCGTAGAGGGTCTTGGAATTGGCCGCCGGCAATTAATCCGGCAACATGGGCTGCGTCATAATTGATGTGAATGTTGTATCCTTTGAGAAAATCTGATAGCTCCTTTACTGGATGTGGGAACAAAAAGAGAGAGCCGCCAAACATTGCCATCTTGGGGAGTCGGTTTGCTGCTTTGAGCTCCTCCACCTTTGCTTTTGTTTTGTCAACATCGATGGCCATCTCATCGGCATCAAATGGATAAAACTCAATATCCAATCCGTGAACCAAACCTGCTGTACCAGAATGTTCCTTTTTACCATGGGATATGTGGCCACCAGCAGGGATTGATGGTGCAATCATAACATCACCTGGATTTGTAAATGCGGAATAAACTGCCAAATTAGCTACAACACCGGAAATCGGTCTGACATCAGCGAACTTTGCCTTGTAGAGCTTTTTTGCCAAATTCATGCATTCAATCTCTACTTTATCGATGTATACACAACCTGCATAGACGCGCTCGCCTGGCCAGCCTTCGGCATAACGATTACCAAAATCAGAAAGCAATGCCTCCTTTACTGCAGGACTAGGTACATTTTCACTTGCGATCAGTGGTATGGAATTTTCAAACCACTTGTTGTGCTCTTGCAGATCTGAGAGAATTTTTTTGTAGGAAGCCTTGATCGCAGACTTTGCCATGCTTTTGGCAGTTTCCGTCCCAATTTAAAAACAGCGATTGGATTTTGGGCAAAACAGCGATCAGCTTTCTGGAATTATGTTTTGCAAAGAAGGTATAAAAAGGGAAAAAATCGATTTACGATCGACATGAGCGGACAAATACCAAAAGGAAATTTACCTATAGTTTTACTAAAAGAAGGCTCGACTGAAAACAAAGGTCGCGAGGCCCAAAAAAATAACATAGCAGCGGCCAAAATCATCGCAGAAATAGTTCACTCCAGTCTAGGCCCAAGAGGCATGGACAAGATGTTGGTTGACTCACTTGGCGATGTTACCATTACAAATGACGGTGCTACAATCCTAAAGGAAATTGATGTACAGCACCCAGCAGCAAAAATGCTAGTAGAGATATCCAAGACAACCGACAATGAGGTGGGCGATGGAACTACATCTGCCGTCATTTTGGCAGGCGCACTACTAGAAAATGCTGAAACTCTGATTAACCAAGACGTTCATCCAACCATAATAGTTGATGGATATCGCAAGGCACAGAAAAAAGTCATTCAATTCCTAAAGGAAATTGCAGAAGAGGTAACTGCCAATGACAAATCAATCCTAATGAAAATAGCCAAGACCTCAATGCAGACCAAACTAGTAAGAAAAGAATCTGATCACTTGGCAGAACTAATCGTAAAGGCAGTAATTGCTGTTGCCGAAAAGGACTCGGGCAACTTCACCATAGACCAAGATGACGTAAAGGTCGAGAAAAAGGCAGGCGGCTCCATGAAGGACTGCGTGCTAGTTGAGGGAATCGTGCTGGACAAGGAGGTAATCCATGGAGGAATGCCAAAGAAAATTACAGATGCAAAAATTGCACTAATCAATAACGCACTGGAAATAGACAAGACAGAATTTGATGCAAAAATCAATATCTCAAATCCTCAACAAATGAAGACATTTTTGGATGAGGAAAACAGAATGCTCAAAAACATGGTTGACAAAGTAATCGGCTCTGGCGCAAATGTC
>JAKAJY010000156.1 GCA_021824845.1 archaeon | reverse complement strand
ATGTCATGGTGTGGCAGCTAAGCTGGTACAATAATTTGATCAAAGTTAGCGTGCTAAAGTCGCGAGTCCTGGCCCGTACTGCATCAAGCACTTGATCGTCACGTGCTATGATAAAATCATCCAACTGATCCGCTACTTCTAGTGGGATGTATGTGAGTCGTGCTTTCATTGTACAGTTATGGTACCGTACTTTACCTTAATTAAAGTTAGCTTGGAATCTTTTTGATCTGGGGAGAATTTTTTTGAGCTAGATTTGTAATCTGGAATTTAGCATGACTCTTCATGCCTTAAATCCATGATTTGGATGAATTGACCAGTACCATCGTGCCTAATTTGCAAAATCTGATACGCTGTCCATGAAATCATTCGATTCGTGTTAAACTCAGAAAAACTCAGGCTAATGCGGGAACTTTTTGCCTTGATTCTTTTCGCATTCTTGCAATCACTGCGGCAAGCTGCATTTCATGTATTTCATCAAGTGTCTCACACATTGTGATTTGTCTGGCCTTTTGCTAATTAAATTTATTCTAGATTGGCGAAATGGATACTCCATCACACTTTATGGTGGGGCATGTAATTGGAAGGCCAGCCCAGGGTAGAACTGTTTTGGAATTATTGCCAATACCAGAAATGTTTTGGAGCAGCTTTGGCAGGCTGTGAATTATTCGAACTGGTTTTATTGGATTTGTTATTTGGCCATTTTGTATTTGCCAGATTCCACTTCGTGCAGTACAGGAAAAGTCTCCCTTGATCGGATTCACTGCGTATGTATACCACAATCTGCTAACTAGAATTCCATTTTTTGTTTCTCTGATTATCTCATCTCTGCTTTTGATTCCCGGTGATATGGTCAGATTGTGTGGCGAAGAAACGGGAATTGGATTGCTGGACCGTCCAAGTGGAATGCCAGGCCTACAAGCATTTCCAGTTGTGGTGGATTTTTCCTTGTATGCATTATACAAATCCGTATATGTTGATTCAAAGACACCATCTTTGATGTAGTGTATTTTCTTGGTTGGCACCCCTTCATCATCAAATGACTTGGCACCCAAAGAATCTGGCATGTGTGGTTCATCCAAAACATTAAGATCATCTACTGCAATTTTTTCTCCAAGTTTTGGAAAGCAACTTTTCTTTTCTGAAAATGTTTTTAGTGCAAAGTTTGGCCCAAGAACAAAATACAAAATCTCGCCAACCGCTAACGGCTCAAATATTACACTGGTAGTTTGGGCTTCTGCCGTGTCTGGATTTGCCGAATTTACGCACATTTGGGCAGCATCTGAGCCTATTTTGCCTGAATCAAAACCATCTAAGGTACGTGAGCTGGATTGGCCAATTCCTGACACTGGGACACCTATCTCAGAATCTACATTTATCACACCTGAAATGTAGGTTGATTTTTCCTGTTTTTTGAGGCCAGCTGTGTTTTGAATCTCAAACTCGTCGCACACTATGTTCAGTGAGCCGGAGATTCGACTGATTCTTTGGTGTTTGGAATGATCAATCATTATCTGGGCAATCTCAGTTGCCTTGGTAGAATCAATTGACCAAATTTCTGGATCATTTGTTTTTTGGATTTGTACAGTGTTGGAATTTCCGGCAAATCCTCCCCAGAATTCCCTTCTTGCAAGATTTGATGAATTTTTTATTGTTTCTTCAATCAATTTTTTAAAGTCTAAAACGGTGGACTGGGCAGATGAAATCTTTTTGTCTTTTACTATTCGTACCCCTATTGATCTTTCGTGATTTTCTTTGATTTCGGCAATCTCAGAGTCTGTAATCCGTATTGTGATTATTTTTTTTGTGCAAAATGCAGACTCGCATTCGTCTGATATTTTTTGAGCAAAAGAAACTAGATCATCACACACTGACAACTAGTTTGACCTTGGGTTCTTGTAGCGGTATTTGTCCAGCTTGACAAGCTCAAAGTAAGAGCCAAACTGGGATGCATCCTGTATTTTGTCTAATTCGTCTTGGTCAGACTCGACATCATATTTTTTGATTATCTTGTATGAGGTGCTTCGCTGCGCAGGAATTCTTCCCACTTCACGAATCAACCTTCTCATCTCAATTGGCTTTAGTAATTGTCCATGCTGTGCTCCGGCAGAAGTAGAAATGGACTCGTTGATCAATGTGCCTCCAAAGTCGTTTGCGCCCCACATTAGCAAGACCTGTGCCATTTTGGGGCCTTCCTTTACCCATGACATCTGGATGTTGTTGATGTGATTGTTCAGCATTATTCTGGAAATGGCATGGGTAAGCAGGACCTCGTTTGCAGATGCTCCACTCTTTATGCCAGAGTGTAGCTCGTGCTTGTACATTGGCGCCTCTGAGTGAATGAAATTAAGTGGGACAAACTCGGTAAATCCACCAGTCTCTTTTTGGATTTCCCTAATTTTGGCAATGTGCCTTACTCTGTCCTCTGGGGTTTCAATGTGGCCAAACATGATAGTTGATGTAGAGTTGATTCCAAGTCGATGTGCTGTTTTTATCACATCAACCCAGTCCTTGACGCTGATTCTGCCAGGTGATATTTTGTCCCGCATGTCTTGGTCTAGTATTTCGGCCGCAGTTCCTGGTAGTGTGTTGACGCCGGCATCCTTTAGTCTCATTAGATATTCCTTGATGGAAACATTGGAGCGGGTTGCACCATACAGTACCTCTTCCGGTGAAAATCCGTGGATGTGAATGTCTGGGATTTCCGATTTTATTGCGCGACAAATATTCTCATAAGTGCTTGATTCCATGTCTGGTGGGAGGCCGGCCTGTATGCAGACTTCTGTTGCGCCAAGTGAGTGCGCCTCTTTTGCCCGTCGAACTATTTCTGTTGTTGGCAAAAAGTATCCTTCTTCTTCCCTAAAGTCTCGGCTGAATGCACAAAATCCACATTGTTTGATGCAGACGTTGGTGAAATTGATGTTTCTATTTACTACAAATGTTACAATATCCCCAACTCGTCTTTTTCGCAATTCGTCTGCGACCATTCCGACCAAATGAAAGTCAAGGCCCTTTGCGGAATAGAGTCTTATTGCCTCTGGAATGGTTACTTCTTTTTCAGATAATGCGTGGTCTAATGCCTCTGCAACTAATGGGTCTGCGTTTTTTAATAGTCGTTCAATCATTTCCAATACTCCTCTGTGACATGGCCAGCCATATCCATAATGCATGTCATTTTTTCATATAGTTCTGGGCTTACCATTCCGAACATCTCTGGATAAACTGGGAATCTGGCCTTGAGCTGAAACCCTGCACTACATGTGTGTTTTTTCACAAACTCGATTTGTGGCCAGTCAAATTCTGGATTGA
>JAKAJY010000159.1 GCA_021824845.1 archaeon | reverse complement strand
GACAGAAATTTGGTTTGTTGTTTGCATGGTTTGGAGTCCTTGGGCTTCCAAGGATAGAATGATTCGCTCAACTCCGCCCGCAACGCCGGTTGCTCCAATGTCATCTCGTCCAAACGCCTTTGGTAGACTGTCATATCTACCACCCCCCACCAACGCACCTACCTCGGATGAGGCATCAAATGCCTCAAAAACAACTCCCGAGTAATAATCCAGTCCACGAACAATACCAAAATTGATTCGAATGTTTGTCACGCCGCGGTTTTTCAGAGACAAAAACAGTTCTTTTAGCTCAGCCCACGCAGCAATTTTGGATACATCAAAGGCAGATTCTACGCTCTCAGGTGATCCTTTTACTTTGGAGAATTCGAGAATTTGTTCCAGTTTTTCTTTTTCGTATCCTTTTTGTGTGTATTCCGATATGATCTCGTCTTTTTTCTTTTTCTGGATTTTATCAATTGCGCGGAAAATATCCCCGGTTGTTTTAGGATCTGTGGATTCAAAGATCTTTTCTACAACAGCCTCAACTAGCTTTCTGTGTGAGATATCAATTGTTATGTTCTGCAAATTTAACTTTGAGAAAAACTTGGATGTGAATTCAATTATTTCTGCATCGGATTCAAGGCTTGGCTTGCCATACACTTCCAAGTCCCATTGGTGAAAGTATCTGTATCGTCCCTTTTGTGGCTCATCATATCTCCACACACCACCAAATGCGGAAATCTTTGCGGGCATTTTTAGTGATTTTTGCTCAACTACAAATCTTGTCAGGCCTACAGTGAAATCAAAACGCAGTGCTATTTCTCTGTCTCCCTTGTCTTTGAAAAAATAGATCTCATCGCGTATTGCAGGTCCGCTCTTTGCCTCAATTACAGATACCAGTTCTAGCGGAGATGGAGACATAAAGTGAAAGCCAAAGGATTTTGAGGTTTCAAGAAATTTTTGTCTTACAAATTCAATTTTTGACTGCTCGGCTGATTCAAAATCCTTCATTCCCCTTGGCAGATTCAACTTGGAAAAACTTTCGTGTTAATGGATTTAGATGTTGCTCTGAATCATTTTGTCATCTATTAATAATAGAAAATTCAACTTGTACCAATTGAGCTACAAGAGTCTAGAGCATGCAACAGATGCGATTTTTGAAGTGACTGCACCAAACTTGGATGAAGCATTTGTAATTGCAGCAAAATCGGTAATAGAGACAATTTTGGATGTCAATGCCATAGAAGAAAAAGAGGAAAAAACACTCACCGTGTCCGGTAAGGATCTCAGTTATTTGCTGTACAACTGGCTTGAAGAACTGATCATACTTACCATAACAGATGGATTTGCCGCAAAAAGAATCACGTTGAACATAGAAAAAAACTCTGAATACAGAATTTTGGCAAGATTTTGGGGTGAGAAAATAGACATCAAAAAACACCACTTCAAAGTAGAGATAAAAGCACCTACATTTCATGAGATGGAAATAAGACAAAATGGCACCATCTACATGAAGTATCTGCTTGACCTCTAGAAATTAATATTTCAAGCAAAGACTCTATGTCATGGAAGACCCCGAGCTGGAAAAAATAAAGCAAAAAAAACTAGCAGAAATGATTCAGCAACAACAAGAATCCATTGCACAAAGCCAAGTTCATGTACTGGATCTCAATTCAACTAATTTTGATGCTGTGACATCTCAGGGATTGGTCCTAGTTGATTTTTGGGCAGAGTGGTGTGGCCCATGCAAAATGATGCACCCAGTATTTGATAGAATGGCAAAAAAGTATCGCCACATCAAGTTTGCACGGGTAAACGTTGACCAAAACCAAAACATCTCCATGAAGTTTGGCGTTCAGGCAATTCCGACTTTTATAATGTTCAAAGACGGAAAGCAGGTAGAGCGAATGATGGGTGCAGTGGGCGAGCCAGGAATCCACATGATTGCAAAAAAGTATCAGACATAACCGTAAGATGCATCTTTTTTTCTCTGGATTGCCACGATTTCATTAAATGTTGCTTGTTGTTCCGGGCTTAGCTTGTGCAGATATTTTTCCAGTATTATCTTTGCTTCGCGGGAATTCAGCATTGAGTAAAATACATCTTCTTCTGCAATTTGGCGGCCAATCGTTACTTCTTGTATGGAGCACGCCACTTCCTGTCCCTGTGTTGCAGCGTCAATTGATTTTTTGCCATCCTGCAATTGGTGTACCTTGCCGATTTTTTTGCCATTCACATTCATGATGTTGATTTTCTGTCTTACCTTACCAACATCTACTCGTATACCAAACACTGCAGGGTTGCTGTTTCTGAAAATGTAACCCTTGAGGAATGTGAATTTGCAAATCGGTGTAATCTCTGCAAATACTGCATTGTCCTCATTTGCAGTGTCCTCATCTACCCATAAAGTGTAGGTGTCAATCAGACTGTAGATCACCTGATCATTGAATATTTTGATGTGGCTGTTTTCTGCCTCTTCTTGTGCGTCTGGCAGTGTTTTTACATTGAATGCCAAAATAACTCCTAGGTGCCTGTCATTTTCCTTTATGGCCTTTGCCTCCATCACATCACGGCGATTTATGTGGCCAATGTCGGCCTTTGCAACTGGGACCTGTTGTCGCCTGAGCATCTCGGTTAGTGCCTCAAGTGATCCAATCGTATCGCATTTCAATATGACGCCATTTGTTTCAGTATTTACAAAGACAGACTTCATTTCGGACTCGATAATTTTTTTGAATTCCTCTATCTTGGATTCGTCACTTGTAACATATAGTGTACTTCCAGGCAAGACTCCTTCCAGGTCAGGCGATGCAATCTTGATTCCAGCTGCTGCCTCGACTTGGTCTACTGGCTTGAACTTGTCTCGAGGATCCCGCATCTCATCTAAGGGTTTTGGTAAGAGCAGTGCCTTTGGCTTTGTCACAATTACAGAATCACGCTTTGCCACTACTACCGAATCGCCTTTTTTGATCACACCATCAATTAGGATCATGTTTGCAGTGGTGCCAAGACCGACCTCATCATTTACTTCTAGTATGATACCGCGGCTCTGCTTTTCTTCTTGTTCCAGTCTTTTTTGCATGTATTGCTGCGTCAGGCCAACTAGTACCGTTAGCAGTTCTGGTATGCCAACTCCAGTCCTTGCACTGACTGGGACGATGGATACTTCCTTTCCAAAGTCCTTTACCCGATAGAATGCCTCGGACTGAAATCCAAGAATGGATAGAGTTCCAACCACATTGTAGATCTGCTCATCAAGGGTTGTTTGGATGAACTGGTCCTGTTTTTTTATTGCCAATGAAATGTATGGTGTATCTGCTGGTTTCCAGCCA
>JAKAJY010000013.1 GCA_021824845.1 archaeon | reverse complement strand
TTGGAAATCTAGGCATAGCAATAACCAAGTTCATCGCAGCAATCATAACTGGAAGTGCTGCCATGTGGGCAGAGGCGTACCACTCCGCATCAGATACCTTCAACCAAGTCTTGATTTTATTTGGCATCAAAACCAGTACAAAGGCAGCAAGTCACCAGCACCAGTTTGGGCATGGCAGAGAGTTGTTCTTTTGGTCCTTTATTGTGGCCACTATGATTTTTGGAATTTCCGGCATTTTATCATTGGAGCAGGGAGTATCATCATTGTTGGAGGAAATGCACAGTATCAAGGACTCCCAGATAAGCTACATTGTACTGGCAGTTGCGTTTGGCTTTGAGGGGAACGCACTACGAGTTGCGCTAAAACAATTCATTCGGGAAATAAGAGAAAAAGGAGACAAGGTCAACTTTTCCTCAATGATCATGCATTTTAAGGAAAGTAAGGACATTGCACTGCTCACAGTAATAGTTGAGGACTGCGCCGCATTGCTTGGAATATTGGTTGCAGCAATTGGAATATTCCTATCCGACATAACAGGAAATGCAGTCTATGACGCAATTGCATCACTAATCATCGGTGGAATCTTGATGTTTTTTGCCTTTTTCTTGGCAAAGGAAAACAGGGGGTTACTCATTGGAGAGTCGGTCACAAACAGAGAATACAAAAGAATCGTAAAATCAATTCAAGAGATTCCCGAGGTCAACAAGCTCATCACAATGAGGACAATGCATCTGAGTCCTGAAGACATTTTGGTAGGAGTTCAGGTGAACCTGATTGACAATCTTGATACTGACAAAATAGAAACCGTAACTGATGCAATAGAGCAAAAAATAATGGAGATCATACCAAATACAAACAGAGAGCATATTTTTGTGGAAATAGAACGAGAGCGAAAAAAATAGTTATTTTTTGGCAAAAAACGCTTCTAGTGCCTTTTTCTTTTCTTCCATGTGGAACAGGCTCTCAGTATGAGCAAACGACTCTTCGTATGATTTTTGGAACAACATCGCTTGCATTAGCATGTGATTCTCAGGAATTACTATTCCAGTTTGATCATCAGAGTACACCATCTTTACAGTATCCCCAATTGTTTCCATCATGTTTGCATGAATGTGGATCATGTTGGTGTCCTTGAAGCTGAATTTCATAGATTCTGCAGCATCACGAATTTGCTTGGTTCCCCTAGCAGTCCATAGTGTGGCAACGCCGTGCTCATCTTTGAACAAGTCCAGAATCTCAGATGGGTTCGGTGCCACATCTTTGAATCGAATGCTCATCATGTGGACGTGCATTTGTCTGGTCGGAACCTTGATTGCCTGAATAAACAATGGTGTGTCCTTTCCCATGTAGAATTTTACATCGTCTTGGTGGTGCGGGTTTGGGGACCACTCTATTGTATCTGGGACCGACTTGTCTGTCTGCTCCAGATCGGCCCACCTTCTTACTAGTACGGCATCAAATCTAACTAATCTGGCACCGTATTTTTCCCGTAGCGGTTGTAATATTCTTCCCATTCCGGTGACATTGCAGCTTCCCTGCATTACGTGCTTTTTGCCAAATGCCTCATTGTAGTTAACACGAGAATTAAACAGTAAATCCGATACTCGCTCATCCCCAAAGACGGACTCGCCTCCCTGATAAATTGCCATCACGTCCTTTGGCTCGTAGAGTTGTTTTTTGTTAGTATAGCCAATTCCGCCTGGTGCACCATCAATTACCAAATCACAATCAGACAGTGCATCCTCTATGGTTCCTTTTATTTTATAATTTTTAAAAGACTCGATGCTTTTTTGTGGCACATATACATCAAATCCGCGAGAGATTGCATCGTTTACCTTATCGTCTGGCGAGAATTTCCCAACACCAATTACCTTGATTTGTGGGTCGTCTTTGATGAACTGGGCGATTCTGTTGCCGATTGAGCCATACCCATTGACAAAAACGCGTTTCATGATTTTTCCCCAGTGCTGGGATTTATTTACATTTCACAAAAATCAGGTACCAGAGTCTACTTCTGGAGTGGTGTTATCAGTATTAGTTCTAATTGAATCAAATTTGGCAATCGTATCACCAAGGCCATGCTCTATTCTTTGTGCCGTGCTTTCCTCGCTTAGCATCGGCGATAAGAGAAAAAACGCCAGAATAACCAGTGAAGATAGTGCGGCCACTACAGTAATAGTCCACAGATTCTCAGATGACACATCAATCAAATCAGCCCGCTTTGGATTAAGGTGCAGGTGTTCGATTTACACAAAACAACTAAATCCATCTGATTTTGAGTCATTTTGTTGATTCATGCTCCATCATTAGGCATAGGTGCTGCAATTTCTGCTGCCGTCATAATTGGAGTGTTTTTTGTAATCAATGGCCCGCTAGCAGACAATTCATTCAAAGTGGAGGACATACAAGATGCGGAAAAGACCCAAGTCTTACAAGAACAAGAACCACAACAAGTGCAAATGTCTGTTTTCTCAGATAATGCATCACCGATTTTGGGTGATCCGAATGCACCAATCACAATCATAGAGTTTGGCGACTACCAGTGCTTTTACTGCAACAAGTTCTTTCACGATACAGAAAACCAAATTCATGAGAACTATATCAAAACAGGCAAGGCCAAGATGATATTCAAGGACTTTACCATAATCGGTCAAGACTCTGTCATTGCAGCCCATGCGGCACATTGTGCAGACGAGCAGGGCAAATTCTGGGAATACCACGACACATTATACAACAACTGGAATGGTGAGAACAACGGTTGGGCATCCGCAGAAAACCAATTCAAGTTTGCCCAACAAGTAGGCCTAGATAACACAAAATTCACAGAATGTATGACTAGTGAAAAATACAAGCCAAAGATCCAGGCAAGCTCTGAGGACGCAAAGACACTTGGATTGACTGGAACACCGGCATTCTTTGTGATAGGTCCAAATAACAAAATAGTCAAGGTTCCTGGCGCTCAGCCATATGATGTGTTTGTCAGCATATTGGATTCGGATGAGCTCAAATCACAATAAACATGGAATTTAGATGTGTAGAGGATTGCTCGCAGTGCTGCATAGAGCGTGAATATTACCCATCAAAAAAATACGGCAAAATTGGCGTCCTAATTTTGCCAGACGAAAAACCAAGAATCGAGGCATTAGCAAAAGAACACAAAATCCACATCAGCATAATACCCAGAATAGGAACATCAGATGATTTGGAAGGACAAAAAACCATTCTTGCATATATAATGATGGGAAAGGATCAAAACGGCAACACTTGTCCTTTTTTGGAAACCGAATCCGAATCACGATCACCACATGGCGGATTCACC
>JAKAJY010000160.1 GCA_021824845.1 archaeon | reverse complement strand
GTAAAACAAGACCTGATCGATTTTGTTCTTTGATATGATTGATGGGTTGTATACACTCAGGCCAAGATTTTTGAGATTTGTTACTAGTTGAGAGTTGTGAGCATTCTTTGGTTCCAGTATGATTATTGTATCGCCAGATTTGGCAGTAAATAGTCCCATGTGGGAGAATTGTTCAATTCTTTCATAGTGTGAGTCCATCCCCAAGATCTCACCAAGCTTGGCAGATGCATACATTGCAACTGGGTATGTGTGTTGATTGCCAAGAATGTAGGTTTGATTTTTGAGTGATATTTTCTTTGCAGTGTTTTTTGCCAGAGTGAATATCTTTTTTGCATTTTTTATTTTAAACCCATGCACCAGGGAAATACATGTCAATGCACTTGCCAAAAATCCAATACTTCCTGCTGTCAATACATTAGAATCTTCATAATTCAGAGGAATCACTTCATCACATGTTTTGCCGAGCTTGCTGGTAGGATTCCTAGTTATCGCAACAGAATATTTTGCTAGCTTGGCGGCACGAATGTTTGATATCGTACTGCCAGATATTGACACAAAATAGGCACGACTAGCCCTTGCCAGGATTTTGTTTTGTGCCAGTTCCAATGGGTCACACGCCCTAACAGAATAGTCAGAGAATGCCTCTGCAAGCAGTCCAGCACACAGCGAGTCGCCACTTCCACAAAATATCACGTTTTTGCCTGGCTTGGACTTTTGCGATACGAACTTTGCCAGATACTCAAGCTGCAAATACACGTCGTGTGTAAATGCATCAATTGTATTCATCACATCATATGATATATCGCAAAGATATGTGCTTGATCATGAAACTTTTGTTTGGATAAAATGAACAGCCTACACTATATCGCCTTGATCAAAGCCAAGCTTGCATTGTTAAAGCAAAGATCGCGCCACGAGTTCATTCCAACTGCCGAGGATCTGATGAAGTCACCCATCTCAATTAATGAAAACGCCACCATACACACCGCAACAGATGAAATCATAAGCAAAGACATTTCTGGATTAATAGTACAATCTGATAAGCCAAGACACCTGTCCCAAAAAGGAATCTCAGAGGCATTACTATCAGAAGAAAAAAGCATCAGAGAGATTCCCGCCATGTCAAAAACAAGAGAGCTTACCATGATGGACAGATTTGCCCCGGTATCAAACTGCGCAGAGCAAATGCTAAAGCTGAGAATCAACGCACTTGGTGTCAAAGATGGCAACAGACTGATTGGAATCATAACAAAGCACGACATTGTAAAATATTTTGAGCAAAATATCGTAGATGAGACCAAGCTATCAGAGATAATGTCAGTTGGTAGCTTTTTTGTCCCAGAGGAGACCTCGCTGTATGATTCCTTGCACAAGATGCTGGACAGTGGAATATCTCGGCTGCTAGTCAAGGACGCCTCAGGCATGCCTGTAGGAATAGTGACCTACAAGAGTTTTCTCAAGACTGCCATGTATCATGCAAACCAATCAAAGGATGAAACATTTGCAAAGGGATTTGGTAGGACATACAAGATAGGACAAATCATGACCAGACAAATAATATCAGTATCAGTCAATACAAGTATTGCAAAAGTAGCCAAGATCCTAATTGATTATCGAGTGCATGGTGTTGCCGTAACTCACAAGCAAAGAATAGTCGGCTTTGTCACAGAAAAAGACATTACACGACAGCTGGCAAAGCTGTCCTAGCACATTATTATTACCATCCCATAAAATCCCAAATCATGAAAATAACCATAGGCCACACTCCGGACTCGGATGACGCATTCATGTTTTATGGAATGCTGACAGGCAAGGTACCATCAAGTGATTTCACAGTTAACCACGTAATAGCAGATATTGAGGAGCTGAACAGAAGAGCACTGGACAATGACTTGGATGTCACTGCAGTATCAGTCCATGCATGTGCGTATCTACCAAACCACACCATATTGCGAAGTGGCGGAAGTTTTGGCATAGGATATGGCCCCATCGTAATAGCAAAACAAAGCATTGCACCAGAGACACTGCCAAAATTAAAAATCGCAATCCCCGGTAAAATGACATCTGCATTTTTGCTATTACAACTAATGATTGGAAAGTTTGATTATATCGAAATGAAATTCAGCGACATTCCAGCAGCAGTTCGGGATGGCAAAGTTGATGCAGGACTAGTAATCCATGAAACTCAGTTATCATACGAATCAGAAAAGCTAGTCAAAATTCTGGATGTCGGAAAATGGTGGGACCAGTCCACAAACGGATTGCCAGTTCCCTTAGGCACAAACGTCATGAGCAACAGATTCGACATTGATACGATACGGAAATTTGACAAATACCTCCACGATTCCATCACATATGGCATAGAGCACCAAAAGGAGGCACTGGGCTATTCCATGCAGTATAGCCGTGGCAAGCCAGAAGCACTGATAGAGAAATTTGTCAAAATGTACGTAAACCCAGTTACAGTTGACATGGGTAAGCCAGGCGAGCAATCAATTAGGCATTTGTTTGAGCTTGCCACAAAGCAAGGACTGGTACCAAAATTCAATTTACAAATTAGTTGAGATAGGAGGAAGCTAGCACAAATACGACAGAACAGGTTCGTCGCGGACTAGAAACACCGCCTTTGTGATATTTGCTAGATTGTGTTAGCTTCGTACTATATTATACAATTTTGCAACATAAAGATGATCAAGTCAAGACTTGAAATCTGTTTAATTATTGTACGATACTCAAACAAATGTACTGGTATGATATCACATGATTCAGAAATTCTTTACATTTGTTTGATGGCACGATTTGTATAATAATGATTAATGGTGTAATAGAGCAGTGCTAGTCGACAAGAAAATTCTCAGTGGCGGCCTTGCAATGCTAATTGTCGGGATGATTCTGATTGCATATCTAAATTCTACGGTACCAATAGGACAAGCAGGAATGACAGACGAGCAAGCACTGGATTTGATGAAACGGGAAGTAGAGCACAAAAACTATTCAACTCTGGCTGCAATGCTTACAGGTGTTGGTTTTTTGCTGGTCTTGATAAGCTTTGGCGCTAGAAGAAAAAAGGGCGGCGCAAAGACCATAGAGAAAAAACCGCCAGAGATATCCTAAAGATTTTAACCATTTTTGCACAACCAGAATAATGGTTACAGCCGAAATCAGCCTATATCCAGTAGGAACAGACTCGACAAGCCTTAGCTTCTATATCGCAAAATCAATCGAGTCCATCCAGAATATGACCAATATATCACACCGGGTAACCCCAATGGGAACCATCCTGGAATCAAATGATTTGGAAAAAATCTTTGAGGCCACAAAAACCATGTCGGAGAC
>JAKAJY010000049.1 GCA_021824845.1 archaeon | reverse complement strand
ATCAAAGACCCGAATCAAATGATTGTTAGTATCTGCAATGTAAAGTTTGCCGGAAAACAATTCTATATCGCTTGGTTCATAGAGCGGCAAAATATCACATGATGGGTTATCCGGTAGGCAGACTGTTTGCTTTTCTGTCTTGCCAATTAAGGTATAGACTTGGTTTGTCTTTAGATCAATGACGCGTATTGCAGAATTGTACGTGTCTGCAACAAAGATCGTGTCTTTTGTAGCACACACTCCAAGTGGGTGCTGAAATAGTGCATCATCAACATTGCCGTCTTTGTGTCCAAACTCAAACAGTCCATGGCCTACGATTGATGTTATTGTGTTTTGTATAAGGTCGATTTTCCGTACTGCCGATACCTCGCTGTCTGCAAAGTACAACATATGACCATACAAATACAGTCCACTTGGTTGTGCAAGATTTGCGGATTGCACAGGCCCATCTACGATGTTCTCTTGGCCTGTTCCAGCATACGGAATTATCATTTCTGATTTTATATCATATTTCCAGATTTGATGATTGCCAGCCATTGCCACATACAATATCCCATCATCACATGCAATATCCCAGGGTGAGCTGATTGACGTACGGGTTCCTTTACCTCCAAGTGAGCGCCAGGGTTCCGGTCTGCCAGTTCCCGCAAGTGTTACAACTTTGTTTTGTGCAAGATCAATTTTTCGTATTGCGTGGTTTTCAGTGTCTGCCACAAACAAATCATCAGATCCCCACACCACACCTTGTGGCCTGAAAAACTGTGCAGTTGTAAAATCACCATCATGTAGCCCAGGTTTGCCACTACCAATGATGTGCGCGATTTTGCCTGACACATCAGAAATTATTATTCTATTATGATTTGAATCACTAATTGCGATGTTGCCTGATTTTGATATTGATATCTTGCCGGGAAATGACAAGATGTTCGAATTTTGTGGTTTTGTAGTAGTGATGTGAAGTGGTTCTTTTGCCAAAGTTCCCTTTTGCTCATGTCTTTGCAGCAAGACGTCTATTGTATCGCTAATGGCATCAAATTGCCCCTCGCCGGATTGGTGATACACTATGTTTCCGCTTGGGTCTAGCACCATAATGGTAGGCCAGGCATTTACCCCAAAGCTCTGCCAGATCTGCATTTTTTGGTCCACCACGACAGGGTGCTCTATTTCATATCGTATAATGGCAGACTGGATATTTTTTGTCTCTTGTTCCAATAGGAATTTGCCAGAGTGAACCCCGATGAACACTACTGGCTTTCCCTCGTATGCTCGCTCCAATCTAGCAAGTGTAGGCAAAGTGTGCATGCAGTTTATACAACAATACGTCCAAAAATCCAGAACTACTACATATCCTCTTAGTTTGGATAGTGATAATTTCGAATCGGTATTTAGCCAATCAAAGTGCGGTGGAAATTCTGGCGCCTTTGATATTGAAAAATCAAACATTGATCTTAGCTAGTCAGGCAAAAATAAAAATCATCTAGTGTCCGCCGCCGCCAGTGCATTGTGGTGGTGGGTTTGGACATGAACATAATTTCGCATTAGCTGTCTTCCAGTTTGTAAATGACCAGTACTGTCCAGATTCATGTTTTAATTTGAGATCATCACAAGTCATACCAACCACTGCGTTGTGTTCTTCTATTTCGAGTGGTCTGATGACTGTCTCCTTATGATACACTACATAGCCTCCAAAGGCTCCGCCAAGTACCAAAAATACTATGGCTATGATGAAGATTGGATCCATCATCGAATTGGCGTTGATTTGGTAGGTATTTTAGCTTTCTGAAAATCTTAGGACCAGACTTTTTCTTTGAATGTCAGTTTTTTGTTTAGGACATAGTTGCTCAAAGCGCTGGTTGCCACTGCCAAGACCAACGCAAGTGGATAGTCCATCTTGTTGTGATCAACTAGTACGTACACCATTGCCAGTTGCGCCAATGCCCCAAGGGAGCTCAACCCGATGAATTTGGCGTACTGAATGGCAGTGTGTTTTGCCTCAAAGTTGCGATCCTCAAATGTCCATATTTTGTTTAGAACAAAGTTGCCAGACATGGATACCGCTATGCCTATGATGGTGGCATGAAGATACCACAGATTTGATACCACACCAGTAAAAAGCGAGGAAACCAAATAGTTGATTGCAAGTCCTACCGCGCCAATTGAATAAAACCTGGCTGCCTTTGAGAAAAAGCTGACAGATGGACGTCGTTCTTCTTTAGAGGCGGCCTTGCCGTATCGATATAATTTCCATACTGCGTTTAGATAATCAAAGATTGTTTTGGAGTCAAGCTTGCTTTTGCCAAACTCTCTGTTTGTAAAGGTGTAAGGAATCTCTAGTACTTTGGCATTTTTTGCCTTGACTAGGATCTCCAGCAGCATTTTGTATCCAATAGCATCAAAGCTCAGTCCATGAATTACGGGTTTTTTGAATGCAAAAAATCCAGACATTGGGTCCTTGGCTCCAACGCCGAGTCCACGTTTTGCAATAAAGGTTGCAAGTCTAGATAGGAACTTTCTTTTTCTGGTCCAACCCACGATGGAGCCTCCATTGACATAACGAGAGGCAATAACAATATCGCATTTTGGGTGCTTGAGTGCATCAATCATTTTTGGCAAAAGGCTTGCAGGGTGAGACAGGTCACTGTCCATCACCACTATCGTATTGCCTGTGGCAAACTGGATTCCCTTTAGTATTGCAGAGGAAAGCCCATCCTTTGTCTTTCTGTGAATTACCTCTATTGTGTGATTTGCTAGTTTTTTGACATTTTTCAGATATTCTTCTACTAGCTTGCCGGTGCCATCCGGTGAGTTGTCATCAACCACTATGGTTTGTGTCTTGGTGTTCTTTGGCAGGTTGTCTTGTATTGATTTTAGAATTTTGAGTATGTTTTGTGATTCATTATAAGTTGGAATGATTATAGAGACCTGAGTCTTGCTTGGGATCTCTTGATATGTCATGACTGATTCTTGCCTCAAATTCAGAGTATTAAATTATTATTAAAATCAATTAACGCCTAAGCTAAATTGTTTAAAAGCCAGCCTCAAGTGGACTTTGCGGCTTGATTATCTCACGCATCACCATGGTAGCAAACGATCCCCGCTGCAATGAGAAACTCACCACATCGGACTGGATCGCAAAGTCAGAGCAGACAATACTTGCGCTCCTAAATCCACCCTCATTGGATAGTTCTTGTGTTTCTTTCAAGTAGAAGTCAGACGGTTTGATTTGCTCTTGTTCTAGGATTTTTGATATGTGATAATCAAATCGGGTTTTCTTAAAATAGGAATAGCCAATCGTTGGGATTGCAAGTTTTTGGGAATCATCCATCTGGTATTTTCCAAGCT
>JAKAJY010000064.1 GCA_021824845.1 archaeon | reverse complement strand
TGCCAAGGACATCATACTGTCTATAATTAAAAAAATTGGTACTGCTGGCGGCAATGGAACCGTACTGGAGTATCGGGGACAGGCAATTTCGGATCTCTCCATGGATGAGCGCATGACGATTTGTAACATGTCTATTGAGGGTGGTGCTCGAGCAGGCCTTGTTGCACCGGACCAAAAAACATTTGATTATCTAAAAAACAAACGATATACTCCAAAAAACTATGACGAATTGGTAGATGAGTGGAAAAAGACACTCAAAACAGATGATGGCGCCAAATTTGATAGATCATTTTCAATTGATGCATCACAAATCATTCCGCAGGTAAGCTGGGGGACAAACCCTGCAATGACTGTAGATGTTACTGATGTTGTTCCAGACCCTGCAGAATTTGCCAAGGGCGATTCCAGTCAGGAAATGGCTGCAAAAAAAGCACTGGAATACATGGATCTAAAGTCAGGCACTCCAATCACTGATATCAAATTAGATCGTGTCTTTATTGGTTCTTGCACAAATGCAAGACTACAAGACTTGATTGAGGCGGCAAGCGTCATTCATGGAAGAAAGGCATCTCCAAACGTTAGTGTTCTGGTGGTTCCCGGATCTCAGCAGGTAAAGAAAAAGGCAGAAGAGTTGGGCCTTGATAAGGTCTTCAAGGATGCAAACTTTGAGTGGCGTGAATCTGGATGCAGCATGTGTCTTGGAATGAATCCGGACATTTTATCAAGAGGTGAGCGATGTGCTAGCACCTCAAATAGAAACTTTGAAGGCAGACAAGGCACTGGTGGGAGAACTCATTTGGTTAGTCCTGTTATGGCAGTCGCTGCTGCAATAGCAGGTCACTTTGTTGATGTTAGAGAATGGGTGTGATATGGACAAAATAACCACCATCTCTAGTGTCATAACACCACTTGATAGGCCAAACATTGACACTGATCAAATTGTACCGAAACAGTTCCTAAAACTAGTCCAAAGGACTGGGTTTGGCAAGTTTTTGTTCTATGACTGGCGCTTTGATCAAAATGGTAATCCAAAAAGAGATTTTGTCATAAATAATCCAAAATTTTCTGACTCTCACATCTTGGTGAGTGGTGAGAATTTTGGGTGTGGTTCTAGCCGCGAGCATGCTGCTTGGGCACTAAAGGACTATGGATTTGATGTTGTGATTGCGCCTTCGTTTGCAGATATCTTCTATAATAATTGCTTCAAAAATGGAATTTTGCCGATCTCGTTATCAAGGGATTTGGTGTCTGATTTAATGAATACTAACCATGTCGTTACGGTTGATCTTGCGACTCAGACCATTAAATATGATTCCAAATCCATACAATTTGACATTGATGAATCAAGAAAAAAAACATTGCTTGAGGGACTGGATGATATTGCAGTCACACTACAGCGCCAAGACAAAATCTCACAATATGAGAAAAGTCACTTTTGAATTTGATTAATTATATTTTTTATTGAATCTGATTTTCTCTCAAGGACGGCGGGAGATTCCACATCTACCCATGAGGTTTTGCCTATGTCAAATGAGCTTACCAAATCTTTCTTTGATAGTTCTTGTAGTATATCATATGATAAGTTGAGGTTTTTCTTTGCTTTTGATCTTATCACATCCAAAATCTTACCAGATAAAATATAGATCCCAGTGCATTCACAGTCTTCCATCTTTATGAGTGGTTTTTCAATAAACTGGATTACTACTCCATCTTTGACCTGAGCAAAACCGGTCTCTTCTTTTCGGAATTGTCTTGTTGCGATGCATGCCAAACTGTTTTTATTGGTATAGTGCTTGAGCATTTTTCTCAGATCTAATGCACATAGGTTATCTGCAAACCACAAAAAAAATGACTCATTTTTTGCTATCTCTAGGTGCATTAGATCACCCGCAGTACCACTGGATGAGTCTTGGACAAACTTGATCTTTTTTGATTCTACAAAATAGTTTTTGATCTGACCACCAAACCCTCTTAAGTCACACACTATTGTGATCTCGGAAATAAAATCAAAAGACAACAGGTGTTGTATTGTGTAAGCAATCAGTGGTTTTCCATCTACTGGAATCATCGCCTTTGGGAAATAATCAGTAAAAGGTCTTGCACGCGTTCCTTTACCGCCTGCTAAGATTACTGCTTTCAATCTACCTGTATGACTTTTGCTTTCTTCTTCTTGCGCCAGGTCCGCCAAACTTCTTTGGCTCTTTTCTTCTGGCATCTCCACTTAGGAGGTGTTTATCAAAGTCGTTTATTCTTTTTCTAAGATCTGTTCTTGTCTGCTTTGGGAAGGGGTGCTCTTTTGGCTCTTTTTTGGACTTTGTCCAGCCTGTTAGTGCTCTAGATATTGCGGTCGCAGCTGCATATGCTTGGCCCATAAATCCGCCACCTTTAACGCGAACTGAAATGTCTACTTTGGAACGTAAGTCACCTGCAATTTCTAGAGGGCTGAGAATTACCTCGCGTGCAACCTCTTGAACAATCATCTCTGCGGGTGTATTGTTTATTCTGACTCGGCCTGAGCCTTTTGTGATGTAAACGTGCGCCTTTGATGTCTTTCTTGTTGCAAAATAGATTTCAGTCTTTGGAGTCATCGTGACCATCCTACCTCTTGTGCAAGATCTGACATGCTGGTGTAGTTGGATTGAGGTCTTGTTATCTTTGCATTATCAAAAGTAGTCTTTTCTGATGCTCCTAGTCCGCTTGGGACGCCAATGTATGTGCGCAATCTTCTTAGTGCTGCATCTCCTGATGGTTTTTTTCTTGGAAGCATTCCACGGATCATTCTGGATATTATAGTGTCTGGTCTGCGTGGGTGGTATGGGCCGTGCTCTGGGTGCAAGATGCTAGAGATTGACAAAAAGTCCTTGTAGTTCTGGATGATGTTTCTTCTATTTCCACTGATCAGTATTTTTTCGCAGTTTACTACGGTTACGCGGTTCCCCCGAAGGAGCAATTTTGCTACATTTGAGCTTAGTCTGCCCGCCAAAAGATTTGTCCCATCTACTATGACTGATTGTGGTTTATCCAATTATTCTCACGCCTTTTCCAGTTGGAAATTTGGAAATCAAATCAGAATATGTGACTATTTTGCCGCCTGCTGCCTTGATCTTTTTGGCAGCTGCTGTAGAAATCGAAAATGAGCATAATGTGAGTTTGTGTGAAATGTTTCCAGTGCCTAAAACCTTACCTGGAATGACTACCACCTCATTGTCTTTGGTTACGGTGTTCAGCTTTGTCAGATTGACTAGTCTTTTTGCAATCTTTGGCTTTAGTGCCATCTCTGCAAGGTTTGACCAAATTGGAGCCTTGTTCTTGGTGGATGCTGTCTTTAGCTCCTTTACCATGCTTAACAC
>JAKAJY010000114.1 GCA_021824845.1 archaeon | reverse complement strand
AAGATGAGCCGGAAAAACTCAAAACATCTAATTGCAACTGCGTTGCATTTAGGATGGATAATTTTCAAGACTTTTGGCTAAATGATGTGCAAAATACTGTGATTGATACGTTTGATAAAAACAAAACACCACTTACAATTTCAGTAATTGGCAAGTTCACAGGAGATGATCCAAAAACTATCAATCACTTAAAATCAAAACTAAACAAGACATCAAATATCAAAATAGCGAATCGTGGTTGGGAGTATCTTGATCATACTACATTTGACAAACAAAAACAGACAGCAAGCATAACACAAACTAATGAAAAAATAACCAAGGTTTTTGGCAAAAAAGCAACCATTTTCAGTCCCCCATATGATGCATTTAACAAAGACACACTGGATGCTGTCTCGCAGGCAAGACTTGCTTATTTTAGTGCCGGAATGCCAAATGACAAGCTGATTTCTGACGGAGCTCTAAAACACGTACCGAGTACATTATCATTTCTTAATTTGGTGAGTGATGATCCATTTGTTACCGGTAATATACAACAACGGACCTTTACAAAGACCGAATCTAGCATAAAGCAACACGGCTATGCATTGATTAGCCTTCAACCCTCTGATTTTGCAGTGAAAACAGACGGCTTCAAAAATGAGGTTGATCAAGAAAAAATTCAACAGCTGACCTCATTGATTTCCGACATCAAAACAAGCAACATGAGAATTGTATTATTAGAACAGATTCCATCACTTGTAGGTGATGGGATGATTGTGATTCCTGACTGGATCAAAAACAACACAAAATGGTGGTCGGAAGGTAAGATTGCTGATTCTGATTTCACAAAGGGATTAGAGTACTTAATTGAGCAAGATGTGATAATGATTCCTCAGACCACACCGGGTACACCCACACAAAAAATTCCCAATTGGATAAAAAACAATGCCAAGTGGTGGTCGGAAGACAAGATTGGAAATGGAGACTTTGTCAAAGGAATTCAGTATCTGATACAAAATGGAATTATTGCAGTCTAGATTGGAAAACTAGAATCCGGCCCAACTTTATCCTGTGGTTTTACATCTTGGTCCCACTTGCCGTAAACTCCCTTGATTATGAAAAATATTCCAACCCCAATTAACGTTATGACCAGGCCGAAAAACGCTGCTCTCTCTTGCATCGCGTCGGAGCAGCTAACTTCGACTTGTTTTCCATCCATAAACTTGTAGCAGTCGCCAAATTCCTTGGCTTGTATGGCAAAGTTGTAGTGATCTTGTCCAAAAATTCCTAAAATCAAAAACCCTACAAAAATAAACACAATCCCAATTAATGTGAATCTGATATCACTCATGGATATAGTATGGAATGGTGACTTATGTTGCTTTTTCCAAGTTTTCCTTTAGGGTCTCTAGGGATTTTGCGTAAAATAATTCCATAAAGGCCAAAAACTCTTCAAACTTCTTCTTATCTGAATCTTGGCTGATAAGAAACGATGACCACATTAGGCCACATGATTTTCCTTTTGGTGTGATGGATAATGTTGCATGATACCCGTCCAATGGCAGTCCACTTGTTGCGATATATGATAGATGTCCCCTTTCTTTCCAGCCAACTGCATATTCAATGACTGTGCTTCCATCGGCAAATGTTATCTTTCTTGCAGCCCCTATGTCATTTTTTATTTTAGATAGGAGCTCGGTCTTTTTTACATCCAATACCCAGCTTGAAAGTTCAATAAAATTGCCTATTTCCTTCCATAGGCTAGATACAGATGCATTAATCGTAACGGATTGGCTGACCATGCCAGAAAAACTACCATTTTTATTGTGACTTAGAATGGTTTTGCTCATTTACTGGACTGTGTGACATACGGTTTTTAAATTTTAGAAGATTCGACAGATATACATTTGATTATTCTGGTATTACATCAGCGATGGTTTTTGGGTGGGGCAAAAAAAAGCAAGAGGAATCAGATGCCATATCCCAGACAAAAAACACACTTCGTCTAGATGAGATTGAATCCGTCTTATCGACACTAAAAGAGGAAAAAAGGAAAAAAATTGCTACCCAGTCCAAACCGCTATTTTCCGAGATGCAGGAAGAACTGAATTCAATATACAAAATAATTGATCATCTAAAAAACGACGACCTAAAAGTGGATGACATTGAAAAAATCTTGCGGGTCTTGGTAGTCAGAAGCAAAACCGAGGTAATTGATGTGATAACAAAAGAATCAAAAAAATCACTACCTACAGTATCTAACTATGAAGATGTACTAAAAACAGCAGATGCCGCATCACACAGTCTAAAGAAAATCGGTGATGTTCTTGGCAAGCACAGTAGAATCATTCACGTGTTTGCAAAAAAATATGCCCAAGACCTCAAGGATCATCTAGAACTTGTAACAAAAAACAACACCATGATAACAAAAATGATTTCGGACTATTCGTCATTGGAATTGTCATCGAATATGATCAAGGAATTGGCTCAGAAAATAACCGAATCTTCACGAGATCTCCAAGAAATTGATCACCACATTGCAAAATTACGAGAATCAAAAGATACTGCAGAATCCTTATACCAAGCAACGCAAAAGCATCTGGCCGAAATTCGATCCTCCCCTGAGCATGCTGGTTTTTTACAGCTACAGGACAAAGTAAGACATGTGAGGTCTCAAGAGGAAAACCTGGACAAAGAAATTGACGACGAGTTCTCCAAGGCATCTCGCCCTCTTGGCAAATACGTCTATGTGACATCCTTGGACAAATCACTAAAATTAATCCTGGAGCGACTAGTTGAAAGGCCATCCACAGTCATAATGTCAGAAAGCAAAGACTCGATAGTGATGATCCTAGAGTCCTGCATGAAAGGAATCGTATCTGGTACTGTGTCTGTCAAGGAAACTGACAAATCCGTGGATCATATCGCATCCATCATATCTTCATTGGATGCGATGATCTCAAAGAAAAACAACATCAAAACTCAAATCCAAGATCTGGAGCAGCAAATTACCAAGTTTGATTATAAAAAACTTGAATCTCTAGAAAAACAACAGGCAAAATCTAAATCTGATGTGGAGGACTCGGAATTCAAAATCCAAGCCTTGCAGTCTGATCTTGCACAGAAAACATCTCAAAAACAAAAACTTGTCTCTGATCTAGAGTCTGTACTGGAGCGATTGGGTACAAAATACCAAATCATATTGGATTGATATCATGACACAAAAACTAGAGCGCAAAGTCATACTAAAAAAAGACGTCTGGAACGGAATTTTATCATATTGCAAGATGAAGCATCCCTCAGAAGGAATTCTGATACTAAAAGGAAAATCAAAAAAAGGAATAATCACCATTGATGGCCTAACAATTCCGCCGTTTTCATACAGTGACCAAACATTTGCGGGATTCCCACAGTCATTTTTGC
>JAKAJY010000142.1 GCA_021824845.1 archaeon | reverse complement strand
GCGATAAAGACGCTCCAATAGAGCCTGCAACTATGGCAAATGTTGTAACTGAGCCATCAAATGCCCCATAAATGAAATCCTCAAAGTGCCACTTCATTGTATGAAATGAGGTATAATCAGATTAATAACAATTAGAAAAAAACCAAAAATGATAATTGATTCAATCTAGAATAGATCTCTGATGTTACTTAGTTCTTTTTTGATTGAATCTATTGTGGAGTTGATTTCCTCTACAGGTTGATCTGTGTTGATTGCATGTCTTAGATCTCGTCGCAACATGAGCTCAACTTTTTCCATCTGATCTGGGTCTTTTGATGCGATAGCACCTTCAATGTACTCATAGTTTTCCAGATATGCTTCTGTAGCAGTAGATAATGCACCAACAGAGTCACCTTCACCATACTGCATGGAAACCTGATCTAATAGTTCTTCGATTTTATCAATCGTTTTGAGAACATCAGACTGTTTGATGATCGGTGTTCCCATCATCATTCCTTGGCCCATCATTCCGGGATTCATGTCAGTCATGTTCATCATGCCCATCATCTGTTGCATGTGCTGAGGATCTTGGAACATCATTTGATGTATTTGTTGCATTGTTGCAGGATCCATCATCATTTGGCCCATCATCTGTTGCATGTGTTGAGGATTATTCATCATCATGTCATGCATCTGTTTCATGTGGTCCGGATTGTTCATCATGGTGTCATGCATTTTTTGCATTGCCTGTGGATTTGCCATCATTTGGTTCATCCAGTCATTCATTGTGGCAGGATCCGACATCATTTGCGCCATCATTTGTTGTCGAGATTCCAGCGTTATGCTGCTTGGACTGGACTGAAACACTGCATATCCAATTCCAAGTCCTGCAAAAAACACGCCCGCTGCGATTCCAATCCATATTGCTTGACTTGCCATGAAATGAAAATCAGTATGATTCTATATACAGACATGCACAATTCTCAGCACTGATAATCCCAAATTATCAACTCTGAGATTTGTGCTGATTCCATAAATACAATTTTTGTCATTCCGGTATGATGTCATCCATTCAAACCACATCAGAAGGCATACCGGTAATAGTTCTAAAGGAGGGCTCCAAACAATCGCGAGGCAAGGACGCACAAAAAAACAACATAAACGCAGCAAAACTGATTGCTGAAATCATCTCATCTAGTCTTGGCCCGCGCGGAATGGACAAGATGCTAGTTGATTCTATTGGCGATATTACCATAACAAACGACGGTGCAACCATCCTAAAGGAAATCGACGTTCAGCACCCAGCAGCAAAAATGATGGTAGAGGTTGCCAAGGCAACAGATTCCGAGGTCGGAGACGGCACAACATCCGCAGTTGTGATTGCCGGCGCACTGCTAGAAAAAGCAGAGTGGCTAATTGATAATGATATTCATCCAGTAATAATTGCAGATGGCTACAAAAAGGCAGCGACAAAAGCCATTTCATTTTTGGGCGAGATTGCAAAGAAAGTAGACATCTCAGACAAGCAAATCTTGGAAAAAGTAGCTCGAACCTCAATGCTCACAAAACTTGTGGCAGTAGAGGCAGCAGATCTTGCAAAGTTGGTAGTTAGCGCAGTATTATCCATAACGGAAGAAAAGGATGGTGGCCATCGTGCAAACATCTCCAATGTAAAGGTGGAAAAAAAGGCAGGTGGCTCTATTTCTGATAGTCAGATGATCAACGGCATAGTATTGGATAAAGAAGTTGTAAACAACAACATGCCAAAAAAAATCAACAACGCAAGGATCGCATTGATTTCTGCCCCACTAGAAATTGAAAAGACAGAATTTGAGGCAAAAATAAACATCTCAAATCCAAACCAGATCAAGTCATTCATGGAAGAAGAAAACCAGATCCTAAAGGAGATGGTTGATAAGATAAAAAACACTGGCGCAAACGTAGTCCTTTGCCAAAAAGGAATTGACGATATAGTCCAGCATTATTTGGCAAAGGCAGGAATCATGGCAGTTCGCCGCATCAAGGAATCCGACATGGCAAAGCTTGCAAAGGCAACTGGTGCTCGTGTGGTAGGAAATGTAGATGATCTCACGGAAAAAGACCTTGGGTCGGCACAAAACGTGGAGGAAAAGCAGATTGAAGACGACAATTGGACCTACATTGAGGGCTGCAAGAATCCAAAGGCAGTCACATTTTTGATTCGAGGTGGCTCACAGCGAGTAATAGATGAGGTAGAGCGCGCAATTCATGATGCACTAATGGTAGTAAAGGATGTCATAGAAAGACCATATTTTGTTCCAGGTGGTGGTGCACCAGAAGCATACATGGCAACAAAGCTTCGAGCATGGGCGCAATCACTGTCTGGTCGTGAACAGCTGGCAGTAGAGAAATTTGCAGAAGCCCTAGAGTCAATTCCCATATCTCTGGCAAGAAACTCTGGGATGAATCCAATTGATGTAATAACTCAGCTGCGAGCAAAGCAAAGTGCCGGGGAAAAATACACTGGAGTGGACGCCACAAATGGGGTGATTGGCGATATTGAAAAAATCGATGTCCTAGAACCAATCAAGGTAAAAGAGCAGGTAATAAAATCTGCAACGGAAACTGCAAATATGATCCTACGAATTGATAATGTGGTAGCAGTATCAAGGTCATCCCCGCCACCGCAGATGCCCGGCCAGGGACAGGGAATGTACTAGTTATTGAAAAAAATCATAATAACAAAGGCAAACGGGCAAAAGGCAGAGTTTGATCCAAGAAAGGTAGAGACTACATGTATTAGGGCAGGTGCAGACCCAATACTGGCAAAAAGAATTTCAAGGCAAATTCACTCCAGGGCTCATTATGGAATGAGCACCAAAGAAATCTACAGGATGGTTCTCAAATATTTATCAGATAATGCAACGCCTGCCATAAAGCATCGATACCGCCTAAAGGAATCCATAATGAAGCTGGGTCCTGCAGGATTTTCATTCGAGTCCTATGTGGGGCAGATTCTGAGGCATTTTGGCTACAAGATAAGATCGGTTGGCGCAAAAATGCAGGGACGGTGCGTAATCCATGAGGTAGACCTTGCACTAGAGTCGGAAAACAGCAAAAGATGGCTAGTCGAGTGCAAATATCACAATTTTCCAGGAAGGTACACTGGTCTTAAGGAATCACTGTACACCCATGCAAGGTTTTTGGATCTTGCGGAAAAATTCGACAATGAGATGCTGGTGTGTAACACCAAGGCATCACCAGAGGCAGTAATTTATGCTACATGCATAGGACAGAGACTTCTTTCGTGGAGATTTCCTCAGAACATGGGCCTTGAAACAATGATAGAGCAAAAGAAACTATACCCGATTACTATTTTGGGCCCAAGCAAAAAAGAACTCTACCTATTATCCCAAAACAACATCATGATTGCAAAGGACCTACTAGACATTGATGTGTATGAGCTT
>JAKAJY010000042.1 GCA_021824845.1 archaeon | reverse complement strand
GTGATTGGTGTGGAGTCAAAGGCATTTCCTGCAATGAAGGATTCCATCAAAGCAAAAAGACTTCAGGCAGTAAGGGGTGGTAGAACAATAGCAGATGGAATTGCAGTCAAGATGCCAGGAAAAAACACATTCAGAATAATCAATGAAATGATTGACGATATTGTAACAGTGGACGATACCCAAATTGTAAAGGCGATGTTTTTGCTAATGGAGCGCGCAAAGACGGTAGTAGAGCCGGCAGGAGCCGTAGCACTGGCGTATTTGCTAAATTCCAAATCCGCCCCAAACAAAAAAATTGTACCTATTTTGGGTGGCGGAAACGTCGACATGTATCTGCTAGGCCAAATAGTATCAAAGGGATTAGCAGCCATGAGCCGAATGGTCAAGATCTTTATTCTTCTCAAGGACAAGCCAGGCGCACTAAAAGAGGTAGTAGATGAGATTGCCTCATTGTCAGTAAACATTGTTGAAGTGGTCCATGATAGATTGAGTTCAGAAATCGACGCCGGAACTGCAGGGGTTACACTAAGCCTAGAGATGGAAGGACGTGAGCATGCACAGAAGCTGATTGCTCACCTAAAATCAAAGAACATTCAATTCAAGATACTTACTTGAATTTTTTTTGAACGAATCTACTCAGCCCACTCTTTTTTAGTTCATCAGATTCTGCCAGAACTGACTGGTGCTGCTTTTCTTTGAATTTTTTCAGCTTGGGTTTTAGTTCTGTGAATTCAGCTGCTAGAATTTTTGCAGCATATAGTCCGGCATTTGCGGCCTTGTTGACACCAACGGTTGCAACCGGCGAGCCGTTTGGCATCTCCACTATTGATAGTAATGAGTCCATTCCGCCAAATGCAGAAAACTTGAATTCTGATTTTTTATCGGACTTGTCATTGTATACCATGATTGGAACGCCAATGACTGGAATTATTGTGTGCGACGCAATCATCCCTGGTAGATGGGCAGAGCCGCCAGCTCCTGCAATTATTACTCGGAATTGGTTTTTTTCGGCATATTTTGCATATTCTTCCAGTCTGGTAGGGGTGCGATGAGCTGATACTATTTGATCCTCATGAATAATTCCAAAATCATCCAAAATTTTTGCTGCATTATGCATTATCTTACTATCAGAGCTAGAGCCCATGATTATGCCAACAAGTGGTTTTTTTGGCAACATTATTTGGGAAAACAAATGAGCTGCTTTTAACAATATCTGAATTGACGTAACTATTTTTAGTAGAACCATAACTTGATGAAATGATGGGTCAGGTTCTTGGAATCATTGGCGGTGGACAGCTTGGAATGATGTTGACTGAAGCGGCAAAAAAGATGCCAGAGCACATCTCAGATGTAATAGTATTAGATCCAACCCCAAACTGCTCTGCAGTTCAGGTAGGAGCAAAGCAGATCATGGCAGATTTTAAGGATGAAGATGCGATTTTAGAGATGGCATCAAAGGTCGACATTCTCACATATGAAATAGAATCTGGCAACAGTGAGGTTCTAAAAAGTGCTGAATCAAAAACAACAATCAACCCATCCCCTGAAACCCTTAGAATAATTCAGGACAAGTTTTTGCAAAAGACGTTTCTTGCCAAAAACAACATTCCTGTGACTGATTTTGTTGAGATAAAATCACTTGACGATCTTAAAGAAAAGATAAATCAGTTTGGCTATCCTGCATTACTCAAAGCAAGACGCGATGCATATGATGGTAGAGGAAATTATAAAATAAAATCTCCAGACGATTTAGAAAAAGCATACAATACGTTTGCAGACAAGCCAATGATGCTGGAAAAATTTGTTGATTTCAAGATGGAAGTATCAGTCATTGCAGCGCGTAACACCAAAGGACAAATTGCAACCTATCCAGTAGTGGAGAATATCCATGAAAACAACATACTAAAGATAACCATAGCTCCTGCTCGCGTATCAGAAAACATAGCAAAACAGGCAGAACAGATAGCTCACAAGACCATGGATGTGTTGCATGGTGCAGGAGTGTTTGGAATAGAAATGTTTGTCACAAAAGATAACCACGTGATCATAAACGAGATTGCACCTCGTGTGCACAACTCTGGCCACCACACCCTACAATCCAGCAAGACATCCCAGTTTGAGCAACACCTACGAGCAATACTTGGATTGGAGCTTGGCGATACAACCCTAATTCACCCAACAATAATGTACAACATTTTGGGAACAGATGAATTTTCAGGAAAATACAAAATCTCTGATCACAACATAAAAAATCTTTATTTGAAAATGTACGGCAAGGCAGAATCAAAACCGCAAAGAAAACTGGGTCACTTTAATTTGGTTGATGAGTCAGATGTGCTTGGAGTAGACGGACTACTAAAATCGTTGGACTCGATAAAAAACCAAATAAAATTAATTAAAGCATAATGTACGAATGCAAGAAGTTTGACTAGTCTCTCTAAACAATACGGCTCAAACTAATATACCAGATTCGCCATACAATCCCATCGGGATGCAGGCAAGGGACGAATTAATCACAATGCTAAAGCATTTTGATTTGGATGATATCGACGCGAGTTTGTACGTTGGCCTATTGCAAATTGGGCCACTTTCTGTTGGGAATTTGGCCGCAAAGCTAGACATTGAGCGAGGAAAGGCATATAGATCATTGGAAAAATTGCGCAGTCTCGGACTAATCACTACAACCATGACAAATCCAATAATCTGCAAGCCAATCGAGCCACAAGAAGGCCTAACAAACATCATACAAAGAAAGGAAAACGAATTCATCACAATGCAAAAGCTGGCAGCAAGGCTAGCAGACGATCTAAAAGATGTCACACGAAAGCAACAACCAGTAGAAGCAGCAACCGTATCAGTTGTACAGGGGCGACACAACATCTATTCCAGGATTGGAAAATTGTTTTCAGAATCCGAATCTATCATTTATGTTGTCACAACTGGAAAGGATTTGGTTCGGATGTATCACACATCAATTCCAGAAAAAATAAAGATCTGTAAAGCAAGAGGCGGACAGATAAGAATTGTAACTGATGCAGAAGAGCCAGACACATTATCCATAGTCAACAAACTTGGCGCATCAGAAACTAGAATCGGCAAGCTGCCATCCAAATCCAGAATGATAGTAGAGGAAGGAAAACACCTCATCATGTCGGGTGGAATTAATGAGTCCATGGACATGAATGATGATGGGGATTCCGTATTGGATAGCAACTCCGTTGAGATGGTTGAGAACATGTATAGTCTCTGCGAGCATTTGTGGAAAAAATCCAAATCTGCAGAGCCAATGAAAAAACTGGCAAAATAATTTTTACAAAATTCAATGTTTAGGCAAAAAATGCAAGCTTGGCATTAAATAAATTCAAAAAGAAATCACAAAATGATGTTGGATCTAGCCTCGCTTGATGGAATAAGAATGGTTTTGGCGCTAGCTATGCTAGGCATTGC
>JAKAJY010000025.1 GCA_021824845.1 archaeon | reverse complement strand
TGTATCTATAGAACATTTTGAGGTTACATTTGAAAAAAAACCCGACATATTACCATCACAAGTAGA
This sequence comes from archaeon, assembly GCA_021824845.1. Classification (GTDB taxonomy): domain Archaea; phylum Thermoproteota; class Nitrososphaeria; order Nitrososphaerales; family Nitrosopumilaceae; genus Nitrosotenuis. The sequence continues at coordinate 3,414 of JAKAJY010000025.1, read as the reverse complement.
AGTCGTTTATGACCGATCTCTGACAAAACACTCTGATGGTCATCTCTCTGGCAAAATAATAAACAAGGGAAATATCACGGTGTATGATCTTAAGGTGTATGCAACCATACATGGAGAAAATAATTCCTTCATTGATGTTGCAAAAAACCCTGAGAAAATAGACAAAATAGAACCGGGACAAACACTAGAGTTTACAATGCATCCTGATCCTATTTTGGCTGATCTGGTCCATTACTATAGCTGTTTTGCACTTGGTGATGAAACAATCGTGCCACTAAACACGCTTAGAAATGGTGAGCGGTTTGATTTTCGATATGATTCTACAGCATCTTTTGTGGTCAAAGGCTTTGATGAAACTGGAACAAAACTCTCAATTCTTGGGATAAATTCGTTCAAGTTCCCAGCATATGTGAATTTTGAGATGCCTAAAGTGTCTGATGATGAAAAATTCGAAGTCTATGTCAATGACAAACCAGTAAAATTCATCCAAAGCACTGATGAGCAGGGAAACTGGCATGTGGCGTTTGATGTGGAGGGAACAACCCAAAACAAGATTCTGATTAGTGGATTCAAAAATACTGCTTCCCCACAGCGTGTAATTACAGATATAGTGCCTCGAGCCGTAACGGAATCCGAAGTTTCATATCTTTACTATGTGATTCCGATTGTCTTTGTTGTGATAATTGGATTGTTTGTATATAGAAAAACCCGATCAACTACAGCCTAGTTCTTTGGCAACTTGATGGTGAATATCGTGGGGTTGTTTTTGACAGATATTGTTCCTTGATGTCTGTCTATGATGTTTTTGCAGCTTGCCAATCCAAGTCCAGTTCCAGTTGTTTTTGTAGTGAATAATGGCTCAAAGATTTTCTCAATATTTTCTTGATTTATTCCAGGACCAGAATCCTCGATTTCAATAGTTATGGTGTCTTTGTTCTCAGATGCGTTAATTGAAATTGTACCTGATTTGTTCATTGCCTCAATTGCATTTGTGATTAAATTGACAAACACAATTTCCATCTTGTCTATATCGCATGTTATCAGGGGGTTGGTCTTTGGTAAATTGATTTCAACATCGTCTCCAATATGTACTCGTTCTATTACTTTTTTCAATACGTCGTGAAGAGAATGAGTTTGCAGTTTTAATGGTGGTAATTTTACATAATTCAGAACATCTTCTATTTGATGGTACATCTTTCTTGCCTCATCCTCGATTAATTCAAGCTGATCTAGCGATTTTTTGTCCAGCTTGTTCTTTGCGTTTTTTCTAACCATGGTTGCATAGTTAATGATGACTGTCAATGGGTTTCGCATATCATGCGTTATTCTTGATGTCAATTCACCAATGTGAACAAGCTTGTCCATTTTTTGTCGTACATCTTGCTCCTCGATTGTCATATGTGATGTTCATATCATGATCAATCTTTTAACTTATTTGTTTGACTTGAGCCTGACTTGTTAAAAAATTGGTTCTGTAGGACCTTGGGGATACCATTGGTCTGGCAAGGGAATTTTATGGCATTTGGTCCAACAGACCTGTCTTGGTTATGACGCATTGATTACTAATTCTATGTGTGTTTAGTTGATGCAAACAACACGTGTTTTTAGCTAGGCTGATTCCATGCATCTTGGCAATTTACCATCGTGCTTTTCTTGATATTCTTTTAGCAATTGCATTTTGGTTTCCTCATGATTTGAAATCACTGAATATCGAAATCGTTTTGCGTCTTTTGTACAGTTATCATCTAGTGATTCTAGAATCGTTTGTTTTAGATTGGTAGAGTTTCCAATATAGAGGATTTTCATGGCTGCATGCATCATGTATATTCCTGGCTCTTGTGGCATTTTTGAAATCTGCTCTATGTTGTAATCGAGCCAGTCAGACCATGTTAAATCATCTGTCATGTTTCGCCTCGATCGTTCTTCTTTAAATTTTGAATGTTATTTGTCTAGCAGACCTTTTAATCCGACACAGCGATTTCTTATTGTGACTTCGGTAACGCCGGCTGCAACAGATATGTCTTTTTGTGATCTGATCTCACCATTGGACACACAAGCCAGATAAAGTGCAGCAGCTGCCAAACCCATCGGGTCTTTTCCTGCAACCATTCCGATAATCTTTGCTTTGTTAAGTATTTCAGCTGCCTTTCTCTTAGTCTTCTCAGACAAATTGGCAACACTTGCGATTCTTGCAATTCCCTTGGTTGGATCGGCTACCGGCATTTTGAGATCTAACTCTTTGTATATGAGTCTGTAGCATCGAGCCACATCTTTTCGTCGTATATTGATGCTCTCTGCAACGTCATCTAGGGTTCTTGGAGTTTCAGTGTTTCTACATGCTGCATAAAGGCATGCTGCAATCAATCCATGAATGGATCTTCCCCTAACTAGCTTTTTTTCCATTGCTTTTCGGTAAATGTATGCTGCCTTTTCTATGACTGCGTCTGCCAAACCCATCTTGTCCTTCATTTTGCCAAGCTCATTTAGTGCTTGTCTTAGGTTTCTGTCTGCAGACGTGTGAGCCTGCGTCCTACTGTCCCAAGTTCTTAGGCGCTCAATAGAGTTTTTCATTGATGCTGAAAGAGGTTTCCCGGTTGCATCTTTATCAGCACTCCCTATCACAGTGGATAGTCCCATGTCGTGCATTGTTAGCGATGTTGCTGCGCCGACTCGACTCTTGTCTGATTCATCATTAGAAAATGATCTCCACTCTGGACCTGACTCTTCAAGCTTTTCCGCTGCAACATAGCCGCAGTTTCTGCAAAATATCTCACCAGTTACTGCGTCTGCTTGTATGGTGTTTTTTGCGCAAGAAGGGCATTTTCTCTGTGATGTTGTCATCCGTGTATCTATAGGTCGTTTTTAGTTATTATGGGTTTTACACAATTCCAATGATTATTTGTGTGTAGGTCAAGCTAAGACACATTCTAGATTTGTAGAATTACAATCTGGAATTAATTTTATGATTTTTGTTTAGAGTGCTCTTTTAGCCTATCTGCGAGTTTTTTGAAGATCTCATTTACACTGACGTCGATCAGATTTATTGTTGCATTATCTTTGATGAGTTGCTTTTCGTACTTTTCCTTTATGGCAAACATTACTGATGACCAATGAAGAACACCTTTGAGTTTTTCTTCAACTATGATGTTTGTATCTGGAAAATTAAATGATTGAAAAACGATTCCGTTTGCCCAGTTAATGGTAGGTATTGCACCTCCAGCTGTTTTGCTGCTAAATGCTATCTGAGTCATCCAGTCGTCAAAGCTATATTCTATTACTTCATGTATGATGAGCTTCTTCCAGGGTTCTATTGTAATCTCCAATATTTTGTCTCAATTGCAGGCAATTATATAATTTTCAAAATTGTCCAGCCCAGCAAATAACCGTACATATCTGACTGTCTGTCTGTTTTGA
>JAKAJY010000133.1 GCA_021824845.1 archaeon | reverse complement strand
GTTCAGCGATATGGCGGTGTGGTTAGCAAAGGCGGAACCATAACTGCTGCTTGGATGCTAAAATATGACAAGGAAAATCCATACATCACTCATTATGATTATCTGATTGAAATAGCAAAAAAATACGACGTAACATTTAGTCTTGGCGATGCGTTGCGGCCTGGCTCTATTTTGGATTCGCACGATGAATTGCAGGTGCAGGAGATGATCAACATTTCCAGACTCACAAAACAAGCGCACGAACAAGACATACAGGTGATGGTAGAAGGTCCGGGACATGTACCACTTAATGAGGTAGCTGCAAACGTCCGTCTAGCAAAGTCGCTAATCGGTGATGTGCCATATTATGTTCTAGGACCGTTGGTCACTGATATAGCATCAGGATATGATCACATATCTAGTGCAATTGGTGCTGCAATTGCTGCAAGTGAGGGAGTTGATTTATTGTGTTATCTAACTCCTGCAGAACACTTGGCGTTGCCAAATGCGCAAGAGGTCAGACAGGGGTTGATTGCATACAGAATTGCAGCGCATGCTGGTGATTTGGTAAAGCTGAGAGAAAAGGCAATAATCTGGGATACAAAGATGACTGAAGCAAGACGAACACTGGACTGGGAAAAACAAATCTCGTTGTCTATAGACCCCGAAGAGGCAGCTCGAATCCATAACAGAACAGGTCAACACACTGGAAATAATGTACCGTGTACAATGTGCGGAGGGGCATGTGTGTATCTGATGCTGCCGCAGCAAAGAAAGTACACCAAGGAAAACGAAAACCTACAGCAAGTTGAGTAGTACTTCGTCCAAGTTTGGAACCGTCTGATACTGTGTTATCTCATCGCGACTGATCCATTTGTAGGAGCTGTTCTCCCAGTTTAGAGATACTTTAGTGGTTTCCATCTTGAACAAAAACGGGAAAATATGCCACTGATGGTCTGGATATTGTGGAGACGATACTGTCATGTCTGCTCCTGCTTTGATTAGTTGTATGGATTCTGGCTTCGCACCGATTTCTTCGTAGATCTCAATTTTTGCTCTATGTAATGGGTCTTCGTTTCCTTCTATTATGCCACTTACTGCGCCCCAAAGCCCCCTCATGCTCTTTACCTTGTCGCTGCGTTTTAGTAAGAGTAATTTTTCTTGGCTTGTTACAAAGGATGTTACTATTTTGGTTGAACGCATTACTTTTCGATTGCGTTAATCATTGTATTTAGTTTCTTGTACGAGTCTTCCAGATTGGTGTTCTTGCTCAGATTCTCCTGTACTGTCCTGATGTAGTTTGTTATGTCTTCTGATTTTCCTTCCTGGATTGCGGTGAGCAGTCTTCCGATGTCCTTCCAGAATTCCTCCGCCGCACGTCGAATCTCTGGATTGGATATTATGGTTTCAATAAGATCAGTTGATTCTGTCATTATGCTTTCTGATAATATCTTTTGAATCTTGAATGTGGTACCAGACATGCGCTCGGTGAGTGACATCTTGTCGTCCTTTGATAGAATATTTGCAAATGCCAAGTTTACCAAATGAGTCAAACCAAGTATGATTGCGATTTTTTTGTCATGCTCTATTGCATCAATTGTTACAAAGTTTGCGCCTTCAAAGAGCGATTTTACCAGTGCCAATTCTTTTTTTGCATCTTTGATTGGAATTGATATTATGTTTTGGCCCTTGATCTTTTTTGCACCTGGTCCAAACATTGGATGAATGCAAACTGGGTTTATCTTGGCTGGAATCTTCAATAATGATGCAGCAGTTTTTGCCTTTTGTGATGATATCTCTATTAGAAATGATCCCCGCTTCATCTCCTTTGCAATTAGTCTGATGATTTCAGGTGTACGTCTTGTTGGTGTACATAACAGTACAATATCTGCATTGAGCACTGCACCTACTAGTGATTGTGCCTTTTTGACTGACTTGTCTGTAATTGGGGATTCCGAGTCAAACCCAACCACATCATAGTCAACTGAGGTAAAATACTTGGCAAACCATTGGCCCATCTTACCGCCTGCGCCCAAAATAGTGATGCTTTTTTTCATCTATGATCCCCTCAGAACCTCATCTAATATCATCATTCCTTTCTGGAGTGTGCCTTGGTCTTGGCAGGCAGAGATCCTGACAAATGACTTGTAGCTGCCAAAGCCATCCCCTGGGGCGATTCCGACACCATGATCCAAGAGCCGGTTGGCAAACTCCAATCCATCAAATCCCGGCTTGTTTATCTTGGCAAAAAGGTACATTGCACCATCAGGTACTATAAAATCGAGGCCCATCTTTTTTGCCGACTCTACCAAAACATCGATCTTTGATTTTACTGTTTTTGGGTTTTGTGTAATGTCTACATCCAGTGCTTTTAGTGCGGCATACTGGATTGGCTCTGCCACATTTGTAATGCATAATGCCTGGAGCTTTACCATTTTTTCTATGATGGACTTGTCTGCGATGGTATATCCGATACGCAGTCCAGTCATTGCATGTGACTTTGAAAATGACTGTGTAATTATTGATCTTTTGTAATTGTTTGTAAGAACTGACTTCCAATTGGAGAATGCATATTCGGAATAGATCTCATCGCTTAACACATACAAGTCATGCTGTCTTGCCAACTCGATTATCTCGTCCTGGATTTTTGGCTCGAGTATCTTACCTGTTGGGTTGTTTGGGTAATTGAGAACTATCATCTTTGTGTTAGAGTTTATTGTTTGTTTTATTTCTGAGATTGATGGATTCCATTGGCTTTCAAGTGTGGTGGAAATGGTTCTAACCTTGACTCCGGCATTTGTTGCACAGTCGCGATATGCAGGCCATGCAGGCTCTATTACTATTATCTCATCCCCTGGATTTAGCAAAGTGGAGATTGCCAGAAACACCGAAAACCTCCCACCAGGCGAGACTAGAATATTTTCTGGCTTTACATCTGCACCAAATTTCTTTGTGGAATATTTTGCCAGCGCCTCCCTGAGTGATGGCATTCCAAGTGCTGGACCATACCTGACAAATCCTTTGTCATATGATTCGCCCAAAGCTGATTGGACAATTTTTGGCGGCATAAAGTCCGGCTCGCCTACCTCCATGTGGATAATTTTTTTGCCTTGCTGCTCTAGTGTCTTTGCCTTGAGAAATATGGTAAGATGTGTTTGTTTTCCCTCTGATTGGACCTTGATGGATTCGTTTAGCAGGAAATTTAGGAATTTCTTCCCAATGGATTCGTCCAAGCCAATTTCCTTGCATAGCTGTGATACTTCAGTGCGTAACTGTTCTTCTCTTTTTTCGTCATTGATGGATAGGCCGTTGTTCTTTTTGAGCTCGCCGATTTGTTTTGCAGCCTCGGTTCGATCCTTGAGAAGCTTTATCATTTGTATGGTTATGTCATCAATCTTGTTTCGGAGCGAGTCTATGTCTGGCATTTCTTATAGAACTGGCTTTATGAATCCGCCAATCAGTGCATGATCTGCCAAAACCAAAGATACCAGAGAATCCACCACTGGTGGT
>JAKAJY010000193.1 GCA_021824845.1 archaeon | reverse complement strand
AGCCACATTCATCTATAATGCATCCACAAAAGCAAAGGCACTTGACATTCTGCGGGGATTATTGCCGGCCTCGACTCTGACCAATGTAGGAGTATCTGGGAATGGACGCGCATTTGAGTATCTTTTGACCATACTGTTAGGCTCAGAACTGGAAGAAGAGCGAGCCATTGCACATAAAATCAAGCACGAGCTGGACACTACAATCCAGTCCTTTGTGAGACGATCTACCGACAAGTACGGTGTTGCAATGCAAAACTATCTGAAATCACTACAGAAAACATCTCAATCACTATCAAAAAAACACCATGCTAGACCAAAACATTCCGGGCCGTTAGTAAGATTGGTGGATTGTGAGTTAGAATCAAAAGCACAAGATAAAATAATTGCTGCCATATTGTATGAATCACAAACCATTCCATATAGTGAGATTTTACATAGGGTCAAAAAACTCAGCAAAACCGCAAAATCAAAGATCATATCAGACTATGCCAAGCTTCGAGAAAACAGAAGACATAGGCCGCCAAGAGCGTTTGAGATGACAAACTATACTTTTGATGTAATAGGAAACTTTGGTATGTTTCGTGATCTGCACAGACATCGAGTCCTAACAATGGAGCGACAATTACTAACGACGGATCATGGATTTGTTACACCGAAGGAAATAGCAGAGTTAGGCATACAATCAGAATACCAAGACTGTATGAAAAATACCAAATTAGTATTTGATAGTATGAGGGCAAAGATGCCACAACAGGCGCAATATGTTGTGAATTTTGCATACAACTATCCGTTCTTTATGAGCATGAACCTTCGAGAAGCAACACATCTAATCGAATTAAGGACGATACCTCAGGGGCATATTGACTACAGACAAGTAGCGCAAAAAATGTTTTTTGCAATTCAGAAAAAACATCCGAATCTATCCAAGATAATCAAGTTTGCAGACCTCAAATCATACGAGCTGGAGAGATTCGAGTCGGAAAAGAAAATAGAGGAAAAACGAAAATCATCTAAATAAGAACAATCCTATAATATTACAATCCACAACCATGCCCATGGAAAGAGTAGAAAAATCAGCCGACCAATGGAGACAGGAGCTGACCCAGGACGAATTTGAAGTGTGTAGACTAAAGGGGACCGAGCCGCCATTTACCGGAAAGTACACCTATTCCAAAGAAGACGGAATCTATCGCTGTAAGTGTTGTGGGAATGAGCTGTTCAGATCATCCACCAAATATGATTCAGGTTCCGGCTGGCCTAGCTTTTGGGAGCCAATCAGTGAAGACAATGTCAAGTACGAACGAGACACCAAATATGGAATGATTCGCACAGAGGTAATGTGTGCAAGGTGTGATGCTCATTTAGGGCATGTCTTTGAGGATGGTCCAAAGCCAACTGGAAATCGGTTTTGCATCAATTCTGTATCGCTCAAGCTGGAAAAGTAGAGTCCAGTGTTTCCTTCCAAGACTTGTTGTTGTCCAGCCCCAAAATAAGTCTGGAATAGAATTCATCTTTGAGCTCGATTCTCAGAATGTTTTTCTTTTTTATTACACACCAGAACTCCTTTCCTTTTCTGGTGTAATAGGTGCCGGCTGCAACCAGTCCCGGAAGATAAGAGCCAGGTAGACGAATTCCATTTGGAATTCTTGGATAATCAAGATCAACTGAAGTGATGTGAGTTAATGGAATAGTTAACGAGCCGGAAATTGCCGCAAGTTTTTCTTTCCAGTTCAGATTGATGTGTAATGAATCACCATTAATTGCAAGCTCCATTATGGTGTGATCATACAATGCGGTAAAAAGTATGACCGCCAATTCATGAAAAACCCATTTAAACTGGATCAGCCCACCCCATAAAGTCGACAATGAGAATCATACTGTGCGGATTTGGAACCGTTGCTCAAAGCCTAGCAAAACTTTTGGTATCAAGATCCGATGATCTATACGCAAAATATGGAATAATGCCAAGAATTGTTGGCGCATTTGATACGCATGGAGGCGCAGTGGAGCAATCAGGATTGGACCTAAACAAGCTAGTAGAAGTCAAAAAGAAGTTTGGTTCCATCAAACATTACGATAAATCAAAAAAGAAATGGTCCGGCCTTGAGATAATAAAAAACGTAGATGCAGACGTTCTAATTGAGACTACTGCTAGTAACTACAAGGACGCAGAGCCAGGGATGTCACACATCATAACTGCAATGAAACGTGGAATGCATGTCATTTCTGTGAATAAAGGGCCGTTGGCAATTGCGTTTCCATCACTAATGGAACTTGCCACATACAATCAGGTACAATTTAGATTCTCAGGTACCGTTGGGGGTGGAACGCCAATTCTAGACTATGCAAAGAACAGCTTGCAGGGCGAGCAAATTGTATCATTTGCCGGAATACTAAACGGTACGACAAATTACATCCTAACTAATATGGCAAACGGCATGAGCTTTGCACAGGCACTCAAAGATGCAAAGTCACGTGGATATGTTGAAGCAGACGAATCACTAGACTTGGATGGATTTGATGCGGCTGCAAAACTAGTCATTCTGGCAAACTGGATAATGGGAATGAAGGTTACAATGCCTGACATTAATAGAACTGGCATACGAAAGGTAAGCAGTGAGGATGTCAAAAAGGCAGCCAAGAAAAAAATGGCAATCAAATTGATTGCATCGTGCGATAAGGAATTGGTAGTGTCTCCAAGAGAAATACCAATTGATGATCCGCTTTGTGTCAATGGAACACTAAACGCCATTTCATTTACATCGGAGCATTCTGGCACGCAGACCATCATAGGAAAGGGCGCTGGTGGAACAGAGACTGCCAGTGCAATTTTACGAGATTTGCTGGATATCAGAAAGGAAATTCTGCGGGATTGAGGTCCAATCTCATATCAAAGACTGAAACTGCTGAGGTACTAAAGCAGATCATCGAACAATGGAAAGTGGAGCTGCCAAAAATAAAAAATCTCAAAATTTACGAATTGGATGAAGGACAGATCATAATGGGTGAGGGATTGACTGCAATAAAAATAGGAAATAATTATTTGCCGTTTCTATCGGATGCTTCAACCTTGGCAAAATTCCCAAGTGCCATGGTGGATATGGGGGCAGTCAAGTTCATGTGTAATGGCGCAAATGTTATGCGGCCCGGAATTAGAAGTTTTGGAGAGTTTGAAGCAGGACAAATAGTATGCATTATAGAAGAATCTCAGAAAAAATCACTCGCAGTCGGACGCGCACTGGTATCAAGTAAGGAAATGGCAGAGATGAGCAAGGGAATCGTGATTGAGAATCTGCACTATATTTCGGACAAATACTGGGAAGCTAAAAAATCAATTAAAGATTAGTTGATAATGATTGGAATTCCAATTGCCGCAAATCGATCACAGCCAGATATTCCTCCAGCTGGGTGTATGGTCCACAAATAATATTCACCGGGTGAGCCACGGAAGAATACAGAGCCTTCCCAACCTGCCTGACCGTCAAGTTCTG
>JAKAJY010000164.1 GCA_021824845.1 archaeon | reverse complement strand
TTCTCTGATGCCTCTGCAGCTACTGGTCCTTTGATGTCAGTTCCCTTGATTTCTCCTTCTGGAGTAACTAGGACTGCTGCATTGTCTTCAAATGCAACGCGAACTCCGTTTAATCTTCTAATTGGATATTTTTGTCGTATGATGACTGCGCCAAAGATCTGTTTTCTTAGCTCTGCAGGTCCTTTCTTTACTACAACATTGACAAAATCGCCAACCGCTGCAGATGGATATCGTGATGTTCTAGTTTTTGCTCTCTTTACCATTATGATTTCAAGAATTTTTGCACCAGTGTTATCTGCACATGTGATTCGAGCACCCAGAGGCAATGCACGGGTAACATATGGCCTGAACTCAGTTACGCCCTTGGCAGATACTGCACGACTTTTTGTGCCAGACATTTTATGATTTGACCTCCACTATTACAAATGAGACGGATTTTGCAATTGGTCTGCATTCTGCAGCAACTACAATATCGCCTTCTTTGATCTCTTGCTTTGCTAATTTGTAAGCGTGAATCGTACTCTTGCTTCTTGCATAACGTTTTGTCTTGGTGATGTATAGTGGGCTTTCTTTTTGGATTACTACGGTGTTTTTGTTCTTGGCGCTAACTACTTTGCCTTCAAATAGCTTGCCACGTACACTTAGGTGTTCTCCATTATCCATTACTATTCCCTTGTAGGATTGTTTTTGCTCTTTCATGCTTTCACCTTTATTCTGTCCTCTGGTCTTTTTGCTATCAAATCACCATTAATGACTTGATCGTTTGCAAATTTCCAAGAATTGTGCTGCTTTGGTATGATTTTGGAGCCGGTGTTTGTGTTAATTGTAAAGGTTGATTTTGTCTCGTGTGTGATTTTTCCACTTAGGCCAATCAATGATTTGTTTGATGAATCTACTATACTGGTTTGCATTCCAATGAACTCTGAGTTTAGTGCCATCATTGTGTTTTCATCTCGTTTAGTCTTGTGAGGATTCGGGCAATCTCCTTTCGCAGTGAGCGGATTTTGCCGCTTTCCTTTCGTAGCGTGCCCTTTGCTGCATCGGTTCTCATCTTTGCAAGCTCGACTCGTGATTGCTCTAGTCGTGACTTGAGATCAGTTTCATTTAGCTCTCGAATTGACTTCATTTTTAGTTGGGCCATTTTACTTTAGTTGCTCCTCAACCTCATCCATGATGTCCATTTGTTCAATCTTTTCTTGGTCTAGTTTTACTTGTTCGCTCTCGGTTCTTGCAATTCGCTCAGATTCCTCTCGTGCGAGACGGATTTCTTTTTCTTCCTTGGTCTCTTTTTTGCCCTTTAATTCAAATTCTGGAACGTATCTTTCCTTTCTTGCAATTCTAATTCTAACACCGATGTAGCCCATTGCGGTTGGGATGTGTGCGGTTGCCTCATCAACTATGATGCTTGCATGATGTCCTGCACGTGGCAAGATTCCTAGTGAGTGTTTTTCAAATGAAGAACGATCTCCTCTTAGCTTTCCAGAGACTGTGATTTGAACGCCCATTGCACCAGCATTCATTATTTGCTGTAGTGTCCACATGGTTGCTCGTCTAAATGCAGTTCCTCGCTCAATTAGCTGTGCAACTCTATTGCACATCACATTTGAGGTAAGCTCTGGTTGTGGGATTTCGTTTACTGCAATTTGTGGGCTCTTTAGTCCAAAGTCTTTTTCTAGTTTTTCGGTTAATTCTCTAATACCAGTTCCCTTTCTTCCAATTACGATTCCAGGTCTAGTTACATGTAATACAACTCTGGTGCCAGTTGGTGTCTTTGAAATTTCAACGTGTGAGAATCCAGCCTCTTTGATTGCTTCTTTTAGATAATCCTTGAGAAGCATCATGTTGTAGTTGTCTTTGATTACGTTTTTGACTGCAGACATTTCTATACTTCCTGAGCCACCAGCTCTACATGTGTTAGAACGTTGTTCTTTGGAGTTGCGCGTCCTTGTGCACGAGGTGTGAATCGTTTTATCAAAACTCCCTTGTGCGTGTTTGCTGAAACTATCTTTAGTCTATCCAAATCCATTCCCTTGTATTCTGCATTTGCTTCCAAATTATCCAATAGTCTGATGAATTCTTGTGCTGCCTTTCTTGGGTATCTGCCAGACATCACACCAGTGTCTGAACGATGGCCTACCTCGTTGTTGTATCTTCTAAATGGAACTGCTCGTTTTACTGCAATTACTTCTTGTAGTGCATCGCGTGCCTTTTCGATTGACATACCTTTGATCATTTTGGCTACTTCACGGGCGTGTTTGTGCGAGATGTCTTTTTCCCGGACGGATGCTCTGACGTGCTTTGTTGCGTCAAAGTTTTGAAATGCGTAACCAAATTGCGGCATAGTATAATCACTTTAATGGTACATACAGACTTGATCTTGATGCTCCAACTCCAGGTGCACCATGAACAACTCGTTTGTTTGTTCTAACATATTCGCCAACATAATGGCCAATCATTTGTGGTGTGATTGTCACTGGAACGAATTCTTTTCCAGAAAATACGTTAACTGTAACACCTACCATGTATGGTAGTACGATAAGGTCTCGAATGTGTGTCTTGATTGGGTTTTTTGATTTTCCTGCCTTTTCTAGCTTAATTTCTTCGATTAACTTTCTTTTGCCATCAGTGATGCCTCTAGTGAGAGATCTTCTTGCTCGTGCTGGGAAGATCTCAAATAATTTTTCTAGTGACATGTTTTGGAGTTGATCCAGTGGAATGCCCCTATAATCAAATTCTTTAACCATTTATTGACACCTTTAGGATTGAATTTTTGAAGTCCATATTATAGCATTCCTATCTTTGTTGCAAGGTCTCTTGCTTTTTCGACTGTTTCAAACTTGACAAACGCCTTTTTGCCGGAAATTGTTCTAGCGGTGTTGATATCAATTGCATTTTCTTCGTAAAGTGTCTTGATTGCCTCTTTGATTGATGCCTTGCTTGCGTCTCTGTCTACGATAAAGCAGATTCTCTGATCTTTTTCAATTAGTGAGAATGTTTTTTCTGTGACATATGGTCGAAGTACTATTTTTGTTGCTTGAGTTGTATTCAATTCATTGCCTCCATTAGTTCCAAGTGGCGTGACTTGAGATTACCAATTTCATTTATTGCTGACTTGGTGTATACAGTTAATCTAACTAGGTTGGAGCCCGGAGCTAAATCTAAAACAGATAGATCATTTACGGTTCTAACATCAACACCTGGGAATGAGCCACAAGCCTTTGCCAGGGTCTTTGCATCTTTGGTTACAAACAAAATTGACTTGCCAATCTTTGTCTTTCTTCCTCTAATGACGGCTCTGCCGGATCGTGCCTTTCTTTTTTCCAGTCTTGCAATATCGCCAGACAGTTTTAGTGCGTCAAAGACTTTGGTGATCTCTTTTGCTTTTGAGATTTTTTCAATATCATCAGATACTATTACTGGGAATGATTGGATTCCATCAATAATGTGACCTCTTGAGGAGACTAGGTCTTTTGAGGCAGTGGCTGCAATTG
>JAKAJY010000192.1 GCA_021824845.1 archaeon | reverse complement strand
CAAATGGAAACGCGGAATTGCCTGTATTTTTCAAAGTCAGTGCCTGCGTATTTTTCAGGCGACACCAAGCTGATCTTGTTTTCTTTTAGTTTGGTTGTGTTTTCCTTTTTGTCTGAAAACTCTACGATTACCTTTTCCCTCTCAGACCACCTTCTTGCCAAAAATGTGGCAATCTCTACTAGTGTGTCGTTCCTGAGCTGTAATGCTTGCATTATCTACCAAACATGGATGTGATGATGTCGCTTACCTTTTGGTATTCGACGCTTCCCCATTGGGCATACACGTTTCCAAAAACAATATCTGCTGATTTCTTTGCATCAAGGCCAGAGTCCAAAAGTTTTGCATATGCGATACTTTCACGCAAGCTAGGAGAATAATACAACTCTTCTACTGCAGCTGCCTGTCGTAGTGTGTTTGCCAGCTTTATTCCCTGCTTTAGTTTATCATCAAAGCTTCCAGAGACATGTCGCTTTACAATCTCAAATTCGGTTTCCTCTGGAGGATAATCTAGTCTGATTCTAACTGGGAATCTGCTTAATAGCTGTGGTGGAAGCTCTTTTGTTCCAACATGGGTCAGTGGATTTATTGTGGCCACTACAAACCATTTCTGATCTGCATTGATCATCTCACCAGTTGATTCCTTGAGAACAATCTGTCTTCTATCGTCTAGTGCCTCATCCAGTCTTAGCAGAACATCTGCTTCGGCCGCATTCAACTCATCCAGATACAAGAAGCTTCCATCCTTCATTGATTTTATCAAAATTCCCTCATCAAATCCAATTGTTCCATCATTGAGTGTCTTGGTTCCAATCAGGTGGCTCTCGCGAGTTCGAAGACTGAAATTGATTGATTCTAGCTTTGCGCCTTTTCTATTTGCAAACTCTCGTACCAGTGATGTCTTGCCTGTTCCCTTTGGACCGATTATCAAAACAAAAAGGCCAGCATCATGAGCCTTGCCTAAAACATCCAAAGAATTGTTCCAGTCTAAATATGCCGATGATGCTTGTAGCATGTTTTTTGAAATTGTTTATACTTTATTTAAAATGACTCGTTTCTCTGATGACTTGAGCACTAGTTGTCCCATTTTGCCAGATGCTCATAGGAATCGTGCATTGTCTTGAGTAGTTTTTTGTTCCACTCCTCAAATCCATCTGGCGTGGTAGGATAGTTACGATAATGTTCTGTGAGCCATCTGTTTTGCTGTGTTGTATATCGTAGTCCGTCTGCTAGCTTTTTGTTTAGTGCTCCGCGAATGAGCATTCCCATCTTACCCACCATGGAAAAGTCAGGGTGCTCACCTTTGCTGATTGCCTCAACGTCCATGTTGCCCAAAAAGTGCTTCATTCCATAATTGATCTGATCATTTGTTAGCATTTGCAATAATCTCCTAAATACCTCAAGGCCTGCAGTCTTGTATCCGTATTCTCTGGTATAATCAACATTGTACTGCCAGAGTCCCTTTTCTGTTACATCGCCAGATTCTATTGCATCCACTACATTTTTGCCGATAATAGATCCGGCAATCAGTGCTGGGCCTATTCCACCCGCATCAAGTGGTTTTGGCATCCATGCCGAGTCGCCAACCAACATGAATCCATTTGCGACCATGCAGTCGTTTTGTCTTCTGACTGATACCTGAAAGTTTCCAGTTGCATTGTGTGAATCTGATGGATCAGTAGATAGTCTTGGATTTTTGATTGCGCGGTTTCTTGCAACGTATTGATTGATCAAGCCAGTAACGTCATCATGCTTACCGAGTCTTTTGTTTCGTTTATCAAGCAGTGTTTTCTCAACACCTAGTCCAATGTTGACTTTGTTTTTGCCCTTTGGAAACACCCATCCGTATCCACCGGGTGCAATGTCTTGATCCAAATGAATCAAGCAATAGTCAGGATCAAATTCTGATAGATCATCTTCTCCCTGATCAAAATACATGATATGTCTGCCGGTTGATTCAAGATCGGTTCTATCAATTCGCCGCTCCATCTTTGTAGTGTTTTTGATCTGGTTTCGTAGCATCGATGTAACACCTGTTGCATCGATTACTACTTTGGCAGTTTTCTTGTAGGGCTGGTTTGTTTTTTTGTCAGTACCTTCTACCCCAACCACTTGGGTTCCATCATATATCAGTCCAGTAAGGTTTACCTCAAAATCGACGTTGATTCCTCGTTTTAGTGCCTCCTTGTATTGGGTCTGCGGTAGTTGTTGTCTGTTTAGCAAAAACCCATCACCATCAAATGGAATGGATGTCTCTCTGTCTGGCGATAACGCCATCACACCTTTTACTTTGTGCTCAATCTCTGGTGCGCCCCATGAAACTTTGATGTGGCTTCCCATGTAGTCGACTGCTTCCTTTGATACTGCATCTCCGCAAACCCAACCATTGATTGATTTTCTGCCAAGCAAGATTGGAGGATTTCGGTCTATTATCAGAATTGATATTTTTTGATTAGAATAATGAGCAGCAGAGTGTGCAGCAATCATTCCAGCTAGTCCGCCACCAGCTACAATCAGGTCGTAATCCGTTTTCACTATGTGACAGCTGAAATGACATTATTTAAAACAATATCTTGTGGATTATTTTTTGGGTCAGATCGTCGCGGCGTCTTCACAGCTTGCGTATTGCTCAGACTGGAGCGGCTTGTAGCTCTTCATTCCCAACTGATTACTACTCTAAATGATATTAAATTGTGCTTGTGAGTAATTCGGAATATGTCTTGATGAGATCCTTTTGCGTGTAAATTGGCGTGTAAATTTTCAGCTTTATTGGATCCTCATTAGCAGGCTCTACTTTTCTTTGGACTAGTGATTGCTTTGAGATTCTCATGTATAATCCAGAACCATCGCATCGATTCTCCAAGTCCTCTATGATCTCATCAATTTCGTTTTTTGGAATCTGTGATAACATGGTCTTGACAAAGTGAGTTGCCTTTTTCTTTTTTATTTTTCCATGAACCAATATGATTGGATTGTCATAATGTCCTTGCAAGTTCTGCATCGTAAAGTCATCCTGGCTTAAATCAAAAATCTCTGCAAAAGCATCAAAGATCTTTTGAGAATCTTCAGTTGCATGTATGATAACTTGAATCTCTACTTCAAGTCTTTTTTCCATGAGTGGATTATGCTTCTAGCAATGTGACTTGAGCTTCTGCAGTTCTGATTAGCTTTACCTTTTCAAGACCTACATGTCGCATGCGAATGACCTTCTTTGCTGCCGCCATGATATCGGAGTTTATCTTTCCGTAACAAGTTGCTTGCACAAATTGATCAATTGTCATTTCTGGAATGGTTTTGTTCATCACGTCTCTTGCAATTAGTCTTAGGGCATGCTTGCGTGATGTGTTGAGCTTCTTGTGAGTCAGCGCAATTACTTTGAGTCTGAATAGGTAGTTGTCTTTTGTCTTTACATTCATCACAAAGCTTACCTTGCTAGAGCCGCGTCGGATCAGGCTTCTGAGGAATTCCTTTGCATACTCATATCTCTTGAATATTGCATATGCCTTGTCTCCTTCTACTT
>JAKAJY010000019.1 GCA_021824845.1 archaeon | reverse complement strand
AAGAAAGGACCTTGACTGTATAATAGTGACTGGTGGTGATAGGGGCGTTCGAAATTATTTTCACAAAACCCAGGATGCACAGGTTCCGGTTCTCGGTGTTGGCGAATCCGAGTCCAGCGGGTTTTTGGCGCAAATTGATCTTAAGGAATTCTCTGGCATAGTAAACAGGATAAAGAAATCCGACTATGAGATATCCGAGTTTTCAAGATTGGCAGTCAAAATCGACGGCAAGCCAATCTATCCAGTATTAAATGATGTTGCGGTATTTTCATCAAAATCTGCAATGCTAATGGAGCACGTACTACGAGTAAACCACGAAGAGGTATGGCATGATTCCAGTGATGGTGTTATCATATCTACTCCTACTGGTTCATCTGCATATTCAATGTCTGCAGGAGGTCCGATGATATTTCAGGACTCACCAGTATTTGGTATAGTGTCTGTTAATTCTTTGGACATTACCAGAAGGCCGCTAATTGTTCATGATACTAGCCTAATTGAGGTGGATGATGTCCGATCCAGACTATTCTGTGAAGTTGTATTGGACGGTGTGGATAGATTCAGAATAAACAACACACTAGAATGCACAAAATCCACACCATCCGCCAAGGTCATAAAAATCAAAAAGGACTCCACTGCGGTATCAGCTTTAACAAAAAAGGTTAGACTGGCAGAAGATTTGCTAAACATGCCGCCAAGCTCGAAGCTTTTGCTAAAAACACTGGAATATGAAGGGTCCTTGACACAGCGAGATTTGGTCACAAGGACACTACTCCCAGACAGAACTGTACGATTGGCACTGCGCCATTTGTTGGACAAGGGCTATGTCAAAAAGAAAATATCAATTAGAGATGCGCGACAGAAAATCTACGAAATATCCAAGACCTAGCTTGCCGATGCTCGAATAAATGCCTCAAAGGATTCTTCTGGAAAGCCCGGCCTGCTGTTAAACTCTGGGTGGAATTGCACCCCAAAATAGAATTTATGAGACGGTATCTCTAACATCTCCATTCTCTTAGAGTTATCAGATTCTGCTGAAAAGATTAATCCATTTTTCTCAAATGCATCTAGGTATTTGGTATTGATTTCATACCTGTGTCTGTGTCTTCTTGCCACATGATCAGAATTGTATGTCTTGTGTGCTATGGTGTTTGGTTTGATGGTAATATCATGCGCTCCAAGTCGTAGCGAGCCACCCATATTCGATACTGTTTTTTGTTCTGGCAGTAAATCCACTACTGGATGCGTGGTGTTTGGATCTAGCTCTGTAGAGTTTGCATCTGAATAATTGCAGACATGTCTGCCAAATGCAACTGCAGCTAGCTGAAATCCAAAACAAATTCCAAGGTATGGAATATTTTTTTCTCTTGCATAGTTTGCTGTTTTTATTATCCCTTCAGATCCTCTGGAGCCAAATCCCCCTGGCACCAATATGCCATTGTATTTTGATAGCATGTCTACATTTCCGTTGATTCCCTCAGAGTCAATCCAATCTATTGAGATGGTTTTTCCTATTTTTGCACCTGCATGCTTTAGTGCGTGGTTTACGCTAACATAGCTATCTGCCAGTGTCACATATTTTCCAACCATTGCAATTTTGATTTCGCCTTCACCGTGTTGCATTGACTGGACTATTCTATTCCAGCTGTCCCAGTTTGCAGCGGAATTTATCATACCTATTTTGCCAAATTTGGTAAATATTGTATCAACAATTCCCTGCTCAAAGAGAATTTGTGGGACCATAAAGATTGATTTTACATCATGGCATGAAAAGACGTCATTTACGGTTACGTTTGTAAACATGGAGATTTTCTTTTTTGTCGATTCCAACAGTGGGGTGGTACATCTTACTGCCATCAAGTCTGGCTGGATACCGATTCTTCGTAATTCTTGAACAGAGTGCTGTGTTGGTTTTGTCTTTTGCTCACCCACCACATCCAAAGACGGCGCCAACGTGACATGAACAAAAATAACGCCCGTTGGGCCTTCTTCCAGTCTTAGCTGTCTTAGTGCCTCAAGAAACGGCAGTGATTCAATGTCCCCTACAGTTCCGCCACATTCCACAACTAACATATCCAGCTTTTCGTCTTCGGCTATTTTGCGAATTCTTCGCTTTATCTCGTCTGTAACATGAGGAATGATCTGAACACATGCGCCAAGGTATTCTCCTTTTCTTTCTGCCTCTATGACGGATGAGTAAATCTGGGCAGTCGTAATGTTGTGGGTTTTTCGAATGTTTTGGTTTAAGAATCGCTCATAATTGCCAATATCCATATCGCATTCGCCACCGTCGTCGGTAACGTAGACCTCGCCATGTGCAATCGGATTCATTGTTCCTGCGTCATAGTTTAGGTATGGATCTATCTTTACGCAGGAGACCTTTTGGTTTGATAGCTGTAATAGTTTTGCAATTGATGATGATACTACCCCCTTGCCTAGGCCAGACATGACTCCGCCAGTCACGAAAATGAACTTTGTCTGCACATTTGGATAAGGAAAATCATGTTTTTATTTCTTTTTTCTCGGATATGCTTTAATCGTCACGATTTGTGTCTCAAAGAATGATCGAAGACATCTGGGTGTCCATCCTAGGTAGTGTGGCAGCTGCACTTGTTACTGGAAGTTTTGTGCCACAAGTGGTTCGTGGTTATAGGACAAAGAGCCTAAATGATGTCTCGTACTGGCTCATGATCACCATATGCGTTGGGCTTTGCCTGTGGATTGCATATGGTGTAATAAAACAGGACTGGATCATAATTGGCGCCAACATTTCCACAATAGCATTAAACGTGATGTTGTTGGGATTGAAAATCAAATATTCAAAATAATCTATCTTGTTGCGGCCTTTAGTTGTTTGGTAAATGCTGTAATTGTTTTTTGGATTTTATTGGAAGGTGTCTTTTCTATTATTTTGATTAAGGCGCTGCCAACAATTGCAGCATCTGCACCTGATCGGATGTATGATTTGATGTCTTGTGGGGTGGATATGCCAAATCCGATTCCTACTGGGACCTTTCCCCTTGCAATTTTTTTGGTATTTTTTAGCGCACCAATTGTGTATTTTTGGATTTTATTTTGTACGCCAGTCGTGCCAAACACGGACACCAGATACAAAAATCCAGTAGTTTGTCTTACGATTTGGGATAATCTGGATGAACTGGTATTTGGCGAGACCAAAAATATTGTATCTAGTTTGTGTTTTTTTGCGGCTCTGAGGTATTCTTTTGATTCTTCTACGGTCATATCTGGCGTTATGACGCCGTCCAGACCTACCTCTTTTGCTAATTTGAAAAATCGCTCATAGCCTCTGTGGTATAGGATGTTGGTGTATGTCATCAATACGAGTGGAATCTGGCTCTCTTTTCGAATTTGTTTTACTAAATCTAAAAACTGATTCATCTTGGTTCCTTTTTCCAGTGATATGGTGCTTGCATGCTGGATTACAGGTCCATCTGCCAGAGGATCTGAAAATGGAAATCCTAATTCTATGATATCCGCACCGCCTTCAATCAAACCGAGTACTGTGGATATT
>JAKAJY010000167.1 GCA_021824845.1 archaeon | reverse complement strand
CATTCATTGCGCCTTCTACTGCGTTTATGACTCGGATGTTTTTCGCCTTGGTGGCCTCTATGTCGATATTGTCTAGTCCGACTCCGACTCGTGCCATTATCTTGCATTTGGTGGCCTTTTCCACCAGATCTTTTGTTAGCATGGTTCTGCTTCTCACCACAATAATTTCATAGTCACCGATTTTTTTTGCCAGATCCTCTGGCGTTATCTGTGGTTCGTATGTTACGGCAAGGCCATTTTTTTTGAGAATATCATTTAGTACGGCATCAACCTGATCACAAACCAAAACTTTATCGCTAAAACTCATGTAGTGTTGCCTCTAGATGCACGAAATATAATCATTTAGCTAAAAATACAAAAATAAGAAAATAGGGGTTTTAGAGTCCTAATTCTGACTTTAATTCGTCAGCACGTTCATCTGTGTACAATCCGTGCAAGTTTAGTTTTGGATGCTCAATTGTGTTCATTCCAGATGGAGGAACTGCATCGCTTGGGTTGCCTAAGAGCTCAGAGTATGATTGTGCGTTGGTGCCCAATTGTTCATTTAGACCAAATGGATCGCCTGCTACAAAGATTGTTGCTGCACCTGTGAAGATTGCTGCATAATCGTGATTCACTGCGGCATAAACTCCTGGTTCGTCAAAGACGATATCCATGATTGCGCCTTGTGAGCCACCAATCATCCAAGTTTCGGTACCCTTTGCTTGCACAACATTGCCTTGTGTTACACGGTCGATTATTTCGCCCACTACATGCCAGTAAACTGGTTCATTGGCTTGATTCTCAATGAACACTCTTACGTGTTGGCCTGCTTCAACAAACAATAGTTGTGATTGGTATTGTGCTAGATCATCAGAGTTCCATGGTTGGACTACGAAGATGTTTTTGTTTGCATCTCCCTTGATGAGCTTGTTGTGGTTTGCGTTTGGAACGTAACCAAATGACATACCATTAACAACGGTGTAGGTTGTTTCGTGTTTGAACATTTTTCCTTGATCATATCCACCTTCATCGTTCAGGTATAACTGAGCGTATTGGAGTTGGAATTCAAGTGCATCTGCGGAATAGGTCATTCTGTCTTTAACAACTTCGCCATCTACAACTGCTGTTGAGTCAACAACTAGTGGTTTGTAGCCTTTGAGTGGATCGACGATGGTCATTCCGTACATGCCAGACAATACATGTTGATCCATTGCTGCAATATCAACACCAGAGCAGTGATACTTGAAGGTACCAGGCACTTGTGCAACATAGCAGTATGTTCTTGATTCACCTGGCATTACTTTGCCAAATGGACCAGAGTGCATTTGTGATGCATGCATGTCGTTTCCGTGTGGAGTTGGTTCGTCTTCTGGGATGGTTAGTGTCATCATTACGACGTCGCCTTGTGTGACTCTAAGTGTTGGTCCTGGGACCTGTCCACTGAAAGTCATGGCTTGGTAAGTCTTTCCGCCCAGAATTGGGAGGTCAGCGCTTCTTGCGTAAAGATCAAAACTAACCACATTTCTTCCCTCTTCGATGTTGTCGCAATCAACTGCGGCAAATGCCTGTGGCATAACAAGCTTCAAGCCACCCATGTCATGGATTGTTTGAGTCATGCTATCGTTTGAGGAAGCTGCCAGTGTAGAACCGACAATTTGTGATTGTGTGTATGTGCTTCCGAATAAGGTTGCTGCCAATACCGCTACTGCTGTAACGGAAAATAGCATACTGTAACGCTTATTCATTGAGTTTGGGACTTCTACCAGCCTATATAATAATTCCCCTTATTTCCATTCGACTTTGTAATTTTTCCAAGTCTTTTTCGCTGGGAATTTATTTTAGTTGTATTGTGAGGGGATAGTTGGAGTACAGAACTGACAGAGATTCCTTGGGCGAGGTAAAAATCCCAAAGGATGCTTACTATGGAGCATTTACCGGCCGTGCCATTATACAGTATCATGTTACGGGCAAAAGATCACACCAACATTTGATCTCGGCATATACTATGATCAAGCGCTCTTGTGCAGTTGCCAACATAAAGTGCGGGGTTTTAGATAAAAAATCCGGCAGTGCCATCATATCTGCGTGTGATAAGATTTTGTCCGGCAAATTCCAGGACCAGTTTGTCATAGAGGAGATCAATTCAGGTGCAGGGACTGCATTCAATATGAACTCTAATGAAGTAATTTGTAATGTTGCACTAGAGATTCTGGGCAAGAAAAAAGGCCAAAATGAGTTCCTACATCCAAATGATCATGTGAATATGTCACAATCGAGCAACGACACGTTCCCCACTGCAATGCATGTTGCTATTTTGCTAAATCTCAAGGAAACCATTCCGGCAATCGATGTTTTGATTAAATCGCTAAACAAAAAGGCAAAAGAGTTTTCTGGCTATAAAAAAATAGGTAGGACCCATCTGATGGATGCGCTGCCGGTAACGCTTGGTAGTGAGTTTGCGTCATATTCCACATCAATTACCAAGGCAAAAAACTCCATCACATTAGCAATCAAAGAACTGGAACTAGTAGGACTGGGCGGCACAGCAGTTGGCAATGGTGCAAATACTCCAAAGGGATTCAGAAAGCTAGCAATTGCCGAGCTTGCCAGAATTTCAGGCCTAAAACTAAGACCAGAGCCGGACATGCAACATTCACTGCAATCAAAGTTTGCAGTAGCAAACGTTTCATCGGCAATCAGAAATCTTGCGCTGGAGCTAAACAAAATTGCAAACGATATTCGACTAATGGCATCCGGTCCAATCGCTGGGCTATCCGAGATTGGAATTCCGGCAGTGCATGCTGGCTCGTCCATAATGCCTGGTAAAGTAAACCCATCATTGGCAGAATGCCTCAACATGATTTGCTTTGGGATAATAGGAAATGACACTGCAGTAGCAAATGCTGCACAGGGAGGACAGTTTGAGCTAAACGTGATGTTGCCTGGAATGCTAAAGGCCGTACTAGACAGCACAGACATGCTCAAAAATTTCCTGCCAATTTTCTCAAGAAATCTGATTGATGGCCTGTCTGCAAATGAAGAAAGACTCCGGCAAAACATCGAAAAAAGCCCAGTCATAGTAACGCTGCTTGCGCCAAAGATCGGCTATCAAAAGTCAGCCGATCTGTTCAAGGAATCACTAAAGACAGGCAAAACAATTCGCGAGCTGGTTACATCAAAGAAATTATTATCAGACAAAGAGATTAGCGCACTATTCAAGTAATATGGCAAAAATCTGGATCGAGTCCTATGGTTGTTCTGCAAGCTTTGCGGATGCAGAGATGATCTCCGGACTTATCGTAAATGGCGGTCACACCCTAGCAAGCAGTTCCAAGGATTCAGATCTAAATTTGATAGTTACCTGCTCTGTCAAGGACGCAACCGCAAACAAGATGGTAAACAGAATCAAACGACTAAAAAGCAAACCACTAGTAGTTGCCGGATGTCTGGCAAAGGCAGAGCCAAAATCTGTTCAGAAATTTTCTCCAAACGCAAGCCTGATGGGCCCAAATTCCATTGGCAAGACTTTGCAGATAATTGACCGCACTCTTTC
>JAKAJY010000030.1 GCA_021824845.1 archaeon | reverse complement strand
TTATCTCACCCGGATCAGACTTTAGCACATCGATGTTGGACAGATCCAGATTTGTTCGCTCAAATGTCACCTTGCCATCAGGCCCCGCTCGCCTCAAAAACCCCTGCGGATCTAATCCAACCAAATCTGAATCAGATTTTATCTTCTCCATTACATCCAATGATATCTCATCAAAAACTGGGCTGATCAGAATTCCATCTGCATTTGTTTTGGTGTATTGGATTTTATCGCATGTGCTTTTTATCCACAATGTCCTGTCAGTATCATTAATTTCCAGTCTGAATCGAGTTGTCGGGTTTTGTGATTGTGCGTTTTGAAATGTAATTTTGTTTTTGTGTAATTGATCAGAATAGGTGTAGTCAGGACCAAATTTTGTCACCAACTCCACATCAAAATTCATCTCTCTGGCAGCTAGTCCACAATAACACGCAGGTCCGCCAGGCCTCTCATACAAGTCATTATTGATTTTTATTTCATCTATCGTACAATGTGAGAAAATTACAAGCTTCACTTGGATTGCTCAAATTGGTTTGGATTTAGTTTTTTGCTTTTTTCAAGCAAGCGAGGCATAGAATTTGGCCACGCTCTATTACCAGCTCGACATTTGATTGCAGACATGCATGACATAGGCCTCGCATCACATCATATCACGTTGAACTAGCATAAATTTAGCTAGTAATCTGAGAAAAAGAGATATTCCAAGCAAAGTCGATCAAACCCATGAGGGCTCCAATTCCTGTCACTCTAGACAAAAAGATGGTCTCGCTAGTCATGACCGTATCTTTATTGGGGATTGGGATTACGATCTTTTTTTCATTTCATTATGCAAATATCATACTAGAGGAGCGGGTCATAAACCAGTTAAAGGGAGAATCTGCAATCAGGGGAGCATCAATTGACAACATTTTGAGTTCCAAAATAGAACAGATTCAAGTAATTACCACAAACCCGATGATAAAAAATCTGATGATTGGCCTAAACGCCATATCTGATGATGAAAAACTGGCAGAATCCGTTGCAGATCATCGATTCGGATTTCTAGTTGAAGTGCAAGCATTTGAAGCGAGTATTGGTGGGTTAAATGATCTTGAGAACGTTGAGATAATTGGAATTAATGGCAAGCGTCATTTTGCTTTGGTAAACACAAAAACCAAAGGAAGCTATCTAGATGATCCAATTTTCATCAAGGGCACAAAAGAATCATTCTCGCAGATAGTCTTGGGCAAAGACAACAAAAGAAAAACAGTTACTGCAGCTCCAATATACGAAAAATCAAAGGATGGTGTCATACTAGGTGTTGCAATAATTACTGCAAACACAAAACTAGTTGATCAGGTTTTACTGGACAGGCAGGGCCTAGGCCAAACCGGCGAAGCATACTTGGTGAATGAAGATGGCATCCTAGTATCAGAATCAAGATTCATTCCAAATGCACCATTTAATCAAAAAGTAGACAGCATACCAATTGAGACGTGTTTTTCCACAGGTCAGAACTATTATGGTGCATACTTGGATTATCGTCAGGCTAACGTAGAGGGAGCATCAAGCTGCATCAAAAACCTGAATCTGGTATTGTTGGTGGAAATCGACCGTGAAGAAATATTTGAGCCAGTGGCTGACCTTAGAGATAAAATCATTGTTTTGGGTGCAATTATCACCATAGTTGTTGGGGCCGCAGCATTCTTTCTCTCAAAGCTATTATCAAGACCACTAATTAAGCTGAGAAATGCTGCAAACCAAATCTCAAATGGAGATTTCAATGTCAGAACCAATATCACCACAAAAGACGAGATAGGGCAGCTTGCGCGTTCTTTTGATCAGATGGCAGAAAAAATCCAAGACTCACTACTCAAAATCAAGGAAAGAGAAGACGTAATCAAGCAACAAAAAGACATCCTGCTACAGTTCTCCCAATATAGTTCCAATTACTGCGTGTGCTTTGTCGATATTGTTGGCTCTACCAAGCTTACTGCCAAGCTGTCCGACATGGAAACTAGCAAGTTTTACTCGATTTTTCTGAATTCTGCTGCCACTACAATTACGCAAAACCATGGAGTGGTGGTCAAAAACATTGGTGATGCGTTACTGTATTATTTCCCAAAGACAGACACTGACGAGTTGGAACCATTCTCAGAGATGATGCATTGTTGTATGAAGCTAATTGAAGCAAGACAGACAATAAACCAGTCCCTACTAGCTGAGAATCTGCCAGAGGTAAGTTATAGAATCAGCGCAATGTTTGGCCCAGTCAGAGTGGCCATAGTTGCCACATCTGCCATTGATGATATTTTTGGCTCCACGGTAAACACCTGTTCCAAAATCAATTCACTTGCAAGACCCAACACGTTGGTAATTGGAGAATCATTATACCAAAAGGTAAAAGACATCAAAGGATACGAGTTTGAAAAAGTATCCGATTACATCATAGATACTGGCAACAAATTTGCAGTGTATCTGGTGTCGCAAAAATCCGATTAGACGCACACCAAGAATATAAAGAGGCAATCGGAAGGCATACCATGCCATTAAAGCGTGCAAGTAGGGGACGACGAAAGGGCGGCAAGGGCTCATCGGACCGCATACAGTGTACAAACTGTGGTGCAACAGTACCAAAAGACAAGGCAAAAAAAGTCACATCAAGACTAAGCCTAGTAGAGCACTCACTTGCAAAGGAGCTCAGGGCACAAGGAGCATACATTGCATCACCATCAATTCTAAAATGGTACTGCATCTCTTGCGCAATTCATTTTGGCATACTGAAAATCAGATCTGCTGACTCCAGAAGAAAGACAGGCAGACTGCGTTAATCTGTAATGTTTTTTGAAGTCACTATGATTCTCTGAATAAAAGTAATTCCGGCAATTATTATCACGATTCCTATGGCATATGGCATCAAGCCTGGAATCATGCCAATTATTGCAATTACCAGTAATCGCTCTGCTCGCTCACCAATCCCTATTCCCTGCAGCTTGATTCCAAGCGATTCTGCCCTAGATCTAGTATAGCTTACCAACAATGATAGTGTGATTGCCAATAAAACCCAGATTGGTTCGGCAAATCCGCCCACTAATAACCCGGCAAAGATTGCAACCTCGGCAATCTTGTCAAACACAGAATCTAGGAATCCGCCCTTTTTTGAGACCTTTTTGGTGTATCTGGCAACTTGGCCGTCCACCATATCAAAGAATCCTGAAACCAAGAGTAGGATACCACCAATTATTGCGGCATTGAACCAGGGGTGTGTTATGTAAGAGTTGAGGCCATACGTAACTGCACACAAAAATGCAAAACCCAATCCAACACCAGTCCAAAAGTTAGGAGAAAGTCCTGTTGCGCCAAACTTTGCTCCAAGCTTTTCTAGTGTTGGTTTTAGCGAATCTCGCAGATTATTTAGCAATTACACAAAAGAAAATTTCAGTCTATTTAAAATTCATGGCAACCATCGTGGATAACAGCTTGGCTGCAAGTGACGCCGTAGCGCCATTATCGTACGTTGGGTTCAACTCCACCACATCCAGCACAGAGATTTTAGAGTCCTT
>JAKAJY010000138.1 GCA_021824845.1 archaeon | reverse complement strand
TTGGATGCTAACTCCAACACCATTGGTCCTATTCATGACCCCTGGTGTTGGATACTTCTACGGCGGATTGGCAAGATCAAAGAACATGGTAAACGTACTAGGCATGACACTAGTTGTAATGGGTCTAATCTCAGTACAATGGGTGTTATGGGGATACTCTCTAGCATTTGGTCCAGTGAACAATGATGCAAACTTGTTCATGGGTTCATTAGATTATGCTGGATTCAACAAAGTATCTCATGTTGCACCTCTGGGTTCACCAGCAGCGTGTACTGACCAAGTTTACTATACTCTGAGGTCGCCATATGTTGTAAGCACGGATGTAAAATGTAGCGCAATTTGGCCTGGAACAATTCCGCATCAACTATTTGCAATGTTCCAAGCAACTTTCGCAATCATTACACCAGCACTAATCATAGGCGGTATCATTGACAGAATCAAGTTCAGCGCATTTGTTGTCTTTATCTTACTGTGGGCAACCTTTGTCTATGATCCAGTAGCACACTGGGTTTGGGGCGGAGGTTTCATATTCGCAGGCAAGTTAGACCTCAATCCTGATCTGGCGCCGGCGGCAGCACTTGACTTTGCAGGCGGTACTGTAGTTCACATTACCTCTGGATTCTCAGCTTTGGCTGGAGCCCTAGTTCTTGGAAGACGACTTGGATATGGTAAGGTTCCAATGGAACCACACAACATTCCAATGGTTGTTCTTGGAACAGGTATGCTCTGGTTTGGTTGGTTTGGATTCAACGCAGGTTCTGAACTAGCAGCAGACGGAGTTGCAACATCAGCGTGGGTTGTAACAAATACCGCAACAGGCATGGCAGCACTAACTTGGATGTTAATGGCTTGGGCCCACACGGGTAAGCCAAGTGTTGTTGGTGCAGCATCAGGTGCAGTTGCAGGACTAGTCACTATCACTCCAGCATCTGGTTTCGTTGGACCAATGGCAGCATTGATCATTGGTATTGCAGCAGGAACCGTTTGTTATGGATGTGTTTCATTCAAGAACTCTCGCAAATGGGACGATGCACTCGACGTTTGGGGAGTACACGGAATGGGTGGTTTCACAGGCGCAGTTCTAACAGGTACACTTGCAAGCCCACACATTTGGGATACAGGTTTCGGAATTGGCGCATGGACTGGAACACCAGAAGGCTATGAGCAACAAGCTATCAACATAATGGGCGCTCTAATATCGGCAGGTTATGCGTTTGGTGTAACTATTGTCATCCTCAAAGTGATGGATGCAGTATGGCCAGGCGGAATCCGAGTAACTCCAAAAGAGGAAGAAATCGGATTGGACTTAGCCCAGCACGGTGAAAGAGCATACGTAAACGAGTAAAAAAACTCAAAAACCCTCTCTTTTCCTTTTGTTTTCAAAATAGATTTAATGGATATTGAGTCTAGCTGGAATAATGCTCATATCTGTCGCAGACCTAGCAAAAGAACTCGATAATCAAAATCTGGTTCTAATTGATACGCGATCCTACAAGGAATATTCTCAGGGACATATTCCGGGTGCAATAAACCTGGATTTGTTTGCGTATCATTGGTTTGATACCACACCTCAGGGAATCGCAATCTTCAATGAGCAGACAAAAAAAATTCTGTCCTTTGTAGGTCTGACCCTACAAAACAAGGTCGTCTTTTATGATGATGTTTCTGGAATGCTTGCGGCACGCGGAGTCTGGATGCTGATGTATTTTTCTTACCAAAATGTTTGGATGCTTGATGGCGGAATCAAAAAATGGCAATCAGATGGACATTTGCTTGAAACAAAAACAAATGGGTTTGAGCCAAAAAACTTTGATGGCAAACCAAATCCGCAAATCATCGCAGACTATGATTATGTAAAGCAAAACTTGGGCAAATCAATCCTAATTGATGCAAGATCAAAGGAGGAATTTACAGGCGGAGTGATCCGCGGCGCAAGACGTGGACACATTCCAGGCGCAATCAATGTGGATTATACCCTCAACATATCAGAAGATGGTACCATCAAAGATGATGCACAGCTATCAAAATTATACCAAATCCCAAAAGACTCTCAAATCATCACATATTGCCAAGGCGCATATCGTGCGGCAAACTCGTTTTTGGCCCTCAAAAAACTAGGTTTTGAGAACATCAAAGTATATCTTGGCTCTTGGGGCGAGTGGTCAAACAGAACTGAATTGCCTGTAGAGTGATTATTTTCTTTTCCAGATAAATTGGTTGTACAATAATTCCGGTACTACTTGCTTGAATGGTTGTGATCCGCCGTCATACCATTTTGTAAAGAACTCGTATAGGTGAAGTCTCAAAGACTGGATGTATACAATTAGTCCTTCGATCATCATGATTCCCAAGTTTCCGCCAACAATCATTGCTATTCCGCCTGGTGATGACCATCCGCCCATTGAGGCAAACGCATTGTTTACTGTCATTAGTAAGGCTGCGTGCACAAGCAACATGATTCCAAGTCGTGCATAGCTGATAGTATGAGCCAGACACTCTACTGTCTTGCCCAAGAATACTTCCATCACAACATTTGCTGCGCTGCCTCCGTCCTCTGGGTGGTGCTTTGCATGCAAGATTCCGCCAACCATCATTGTTGCCATTGATCCCAATACCACAATTACTGCAATTCTTGTAACAATCCAAACTCGTGCCCAGTCGCCCAAAAATACAGTAACCCATGGGACAACCTCGGTGTGAGTCCTGGAATACATGTTCATAACATCATAGCTTGCGCCAATTGCGCACATCATGATTACTACTATTCCGCCATAGAGAGTAAGGTTTGGAATTGCTTCTGTTATCATCATTTGTTTGTGGCCTTCCTTGTGCAATCTCTTGATTCTCAGGACAAATGCCCAAATCAGATGAATTATTCCTAGGAACAATGAAACCTTGAGTATGTTGATGACCTGATCAAATGTCAGCTCTGCTACGGAAAGAATTCCAACTAACCATGATACTGACTGTAGTGGTCCATGCAGTAGATCCTCAAATGGCGACATGTGATCAATGTGGAAGCCAAACATCTCACCGGCACCGACTCCTGCAACTGCAGCAGATGCGCCAGAGATGGCAATGAGCATTCCCCATCTTGCCATGACTCCCTGTCCTTTCATCTTGAATAACAAGCCTAGGCCCATGAGAAGCAGTCCATGCCCCAAGTCTGCGAACATTATTCCATAGAATATTGGCCACATTAGCGAAATCATCGGAGTTGGGTCTGCTTCGCCCTTTCTTGGGATACCCTGACTTTGCGTGATTACCTCAAATGTTCTAACCCATCGCTTGTTCTGGAATAATGTGGGTCTGTTTTGGACCATCTTTGGGTCTCTAATGTCTTCAGTTACTGACATCCATTGCTTTGTTACTTCTTTGAATTTTCCTTCCATATTTTTTGGAATGTATCCTTGTATGACTGCAAATCTCTTTGTTCCACCTGGCTTGCGCAATGATTCCAATACTTCTTTTGCTACAAATGCGCTTTCGTGTAGCGACAGGATGTCTCTGCGTATTGCCAGCTTTGTCTTGGCAATTTGTT
>JAKAJY010000062.1 GCA_021824845.1 archaeon | reverse complement strand
AGTTCGACCAATTTTAAAAACTGGAACAACCCAAAGGTTCCTATTTTGTTTTTGTGGTTGATATTAGCATCGAATTTAGGTAGATTACAACCATAAATTTAAAGGAATATAGCCCTTTGGGTTCCGACTCTGGCTATTCTAGGAACTGAAAAAATGAGTGTCATCGATTTAACAATGAATGAATTTGGTTTAACCCAAGAAGAAATTGGCTTTATAAGGACAAGACATACAAGTAAACAATTAGCATTCGCTTTACTTTTTAAGTACTACCAAAAAAGTCATGAATTCATCAATGACTTAACAAAATTACCTGCTCATTTTATTAACCACGTTGCACGTTTACTTCATGTACCTCCTGTTATCAGCAAGATATCATCAAGAACTTACGACAACTATATATCTGCATATTCCGACGCAGCTTGATCACTAATTCCGAGCGATGTTGATCACCAATTCCGAAGCATCTTGATCACTGATTCCGATTCAGCGTGATCACTTATGAGCAAATAATTTACAACGATACGACGCAGAGATAAACCGTTTTATCCTTTTGATTTGAATCATCAAAAGGAGGAATAAATGTCAACGGAGAAAGTATCGATGCGCAAGATAAAAGAAGTTCTGAGATTAAACTATGAATATGTCAGTAACAGAGAAATTGCTCGGAGGCTTAACATCAGCGCAGGTAGTGTTAGCAACTATTTGACCCGCGCCAAAGCTGCTGGATTGGTATGGCCATTAAATGATGATTGGTCAGAAGATAAAATCTACAGCGTACTGTTTCCTGCTGAAAATAAAAAAGTAACACATCCATTGCCTGATTTTGTCAAAGTTCATCTGGAGCTAAAACGCAAAGGTGTCACGCTTATGCTGCTCTGGTATGAATATCAACAACAGAATCCTGGCGGTTATAGCTACAGCAGGTACTGTGAGTTATATCAAGCCTTCGTTGGAAAGTGCAATCCAGGGATGCGCTTGACCCACCGAGCCGGTGAAAAACTGTTTGTAGATTACTCTGGCCTCACCGTTGCCTGGATTGATAAAGCAACAGGTGAAATTCATCACGCACAGATTTTTGTAGCAGTTCTCGGTGCTTCGAACTATACCTTTATTGAGGCAAGTGCCGATCAAAGTCTTTTATCTTGGGTACAATCGCATGTTCATGCATTTGAGTTTTTTGGTGGAGTTCCTATCTGCCTTGTGCCTGATAATCTAAAATCAGGAGTCACTAAAGCGCATCTTTATGATCCCGATATCAACCGTACCTATCAAGAGATGGCAGATCACTACGGTGTTGCAGTAGTCCCCGCTCGTGCCAGAACACCAAAAGATAAACCCAAAGTAGAGGTTGGGGTACAAGGCATCCAACGTTGGATTTTGGCACCCTTGAGAGATGTCACCTTCTTCAGCGTTCACGATATTAACGAAGCAATAAAGCCTTTATTAAAAGCCTATAATGAACGCGCTTTTTATGAACTTGAAGGTTCCAGGTTATCGCAATACCTGGAGACTGATAAGCCCGCGCTAAAGTCACTGCCTTCTACACCATATGTCTATGCCGAGTGGAAAAAAGCACGTTCGGGCGGTGATTATCATGTTGCAATTAACAAACACTATTACAGCATTCCACATCAGTATCTTAAGGAGAACATCGATGTGCGAATTACTGCAACTACGATTGAATGCTTTCATAAAGGTAATCGGATTGCCATTCATCAACGTTCTTACAAGCCAGGACACACGACCATCCATGAGCATATGCCGAGCAAGCACCAGGAGTATGCTGATTGGACACCAGAACGAATGCACTCTTGGGCTAAAACCATTGGTCCCAACACTGCTGAGCTCATCAGAGCACTAACAGACATGCATAAAATTCCGGAGCAATCTTTTCGTAGCTGCTTTGGCATTTTGCGCCTAAGTAAAACGTATGGCCCTGAACGTTTAGAAAATGCAGCCATTCGTGCGCTTCATATTGGCGCTATTCGTTATAAAAATATCGAATCTATTTTAAAAAGTGGGTTGGATAAGCAGCCATTGCCGATGCCGGAAGCCGAACCAATGGCGGATTTTCCAACCCGACTCCATGACAATATTCGCGGGTCAAAGTACTTTCATTAACCATCATCAAGGAGCACATCATGTTAACACACCCATTATTCGAACAGCTAAAAACATTGCGTTGCGAGGGCATGTTAGAAGCATTTCAAGAGCAACTGAATACGCCTGATATCAATAGTCTATCATTCGATGAGCGATTTGCCTTGCTCATTGAGCGTGAGTACCTGACACGTGAAAATAGGAAATTAATCAATCGACTGAGACAGGCGAAACTGAAAATCGAGGCTTGCATAGAAGACATTGATTACTCTCCCGAAAGACAGCTATCTAAAACAGTCATTACGCGCTTGGCTGAGTGCAGTTGGATTACAAAAAAGGAAAACCTCCTCATCACTGGCCCCACTGGTGCTGGGAAAACCTATCTTGCTTGTGCATTTGCCAATCAGGCTTGTCGGCAAGGATATGGGGCTCGCTACATCAGGCTTCCCAAATTGTTTCAGGCTATTACGATTGCTAAGGCAGATGGTAGTTACATCAAGCTCATGGAGCATGTTGCAAAACTATCCTTACTTGTTTTAGATGACTGGGGGCTTGCGCCGATGACTGATGCCAACAGACGTGATTTATTAGAAATCATTGATGATAGGTATCAACGCTCATCGACACTCATTACGAGCCAACTACCAGTTCAGGCTTGGCATGATAGCGTGGGTGATGCCACCTTGGGCGATGCTATTTTAGATCGCCTGGTACACAACTCCCATCGGATTGAAGTTCAAGGACCATCAATGAGACAAATGATAGCTAAAAAAAGGAACAAAAAGGAGAGTTTGTAGTACAATTAAAATATGCGTCGCTTCGCTCCGAGTGATCAACCTCGTTCGGAATCAGTGATCACGCTGAATCGGAATTGGTGATCAAGATGCCTCGGAATCAGTGATCAACATCATCGGAATAGGCAATTGTTTTAGCGGTCGCGATCCCTTCTGCGAAATAGATATTTCGGTCTGCCTCTATTGTCCCAAAAACATGAAAGTGTGCCTGTTTCCACCAACAGGACCGATCATGTTGTCACCAACGACAAGTCTCAATTATGCTCTGATGACACTCGAAAAGTGTGTGCCATACGATGGCTGATTGAGCAGTTTCATCGAGAATTGAAGCAACTGACAGGGCTTGAGTTTTGCCAATGTAGAAAGCAACGCATCCAACGCAATCATATTGCTTGTGCTGTGCTGGTGTGGATTAGATTGAAGCAAATAGCCTATAAAACCGGAGAAACCGTGTATCAAATTAAGAAAGGATTGTTAAGGAACTACTTGATCGAACAGCTCAAAAATCCAACTGTTTCAATGGGTTTTGCGTAAGTCCTAAAATACTTGGATTTCTATATTTTGGCACTGTACTGTTTGATCAGGTCAAGAATCTCACTGAATTGCGGGTGATTGACAAAATATATTTCGGATTTTTGATCATATAGCT
>JAKAJY010000083.1 GCA_021824845.1 archaeon | reverse complement strand
GAAGGGATGTTGCCAACACATCACAGGTAATGTTGCACATCACGACAGCTGTCTTGTATGGTGCGTTTGGAGGTGGCGATCTGTATGGATTCACAATAATATTTCCTGTAGTCTTTGGCTCGCTAACTGCGATTATTGTTTTTGCGTTGGTGCGAGTAATTGGTGGAACCACTGCTGGACTGTTTGCCGCCATGATGTATTCCATCTCACTTCCTATCATAACCAGAGGATCAATTGGCTGGTTCAAGTCTGAGCCATTGGGATTATTCTATGGATTATTGGCAGTTTACCTGTTCTTGAGTGGAATAAAATCTACCTCTCACAAAATAGCTGCAGCAAAACTAGTGGGAGGTGGAATCTTCTTGGGTTTTGGATTTTCCGCGTGGGGAGGAACCGACTTTTTTGTCCTTCCAATAGGGTTATTCATCATATCACTGGCATTTACAAGAAAGGACTCTGGCTTTCTGAGATGGGCAATACCATTATTTGTACTAGGCCTTGCAATATCTCTTGCACCATTTGAGCGCCCTGGCTTGGGATTCTTTGCCAAAGCAAGCGGATTTTTGATAATTGGACCAACTCTATTTTTGGTAGCGTCGTCATTTATTGAAAAAATCGGTGGCGAGCAAAAGCAAAGACGAAACAAGGCATTGTTCCTAATAGCAATAATTGCGATAGGAATTGCAGTATTGTCTGCAAATGTGTTCGGCCTGCCTAGCTTTAGGTATCTTAATGCGGTCAATCCGTTTTTGACAACACTAGACCCACTAACTGATTCAGTAGCAGAACATGCAACCACTACGGTATTTCAGTCATTTTTGTTCAACTCTGTGTTTATGGTGTTTGCGGGAATCGGCGCATGGCTTGTATTCAAGAATTTGCAAAATCCTACAAACCAAAAACGTGATCTGCACGTCTTTGCACTAATATTTGGGATGCTTGGAGTCTACATCAGCTCTGCATTCATAAGACTAGAGCTGTTCTCATCACTCGCTCTCATTATCCTGGGCTCTGTTGGTTTGTCGTTATTGACAAAAGAGATTTTTAAACCGGCAAGACAAGAGACCAAAAAGCCAATCAAATCTCACCCTATTACGATCAAGATCTCGTTTTTGGTAGTAATTACAATATTTTTGATAATGCCAATGATGATTCCCGTGAGTGCAAATTGGGTAAACGGAGCAAAGGCACCGCCAACCATACTCAATGGTGGTAGCAACTATAACATTGCAACAAGCGACTGGCTTGATGCCATGCAGTGGCTCAGAGAAAACACGTCAGAGGACGCAGTGGTTGCTGCGTGGTGGGACTATGGATATTGGATCACGACGCTTGGGGAGAGACGTTCCATTGCAGATAATGCTACTCTGATTGACTGGAGAATAGAGCAGACAGCAAAGGCGTTTTTGAGCACACCAGATGAAGGATGGAAAATCCTACGTGAAATGGATGCTGACTATGTTTTGATCTATGTTGCAGCACAACGAGTCAATAATGAAGAGCCGCCACTATACTTTGTCCAAGGGGGTGGAGATGAGAGCAAAAAGCAGTGGTTTATGAGAATTGGCGGATTTGACACGCAACGATTCCTATATGATGATGGTATTAGTTCAACTCCGGAATTTTGGAATGAGACCCTATTGGGCAAGATGATTCCATTTACCACATATGGATACATTGATGTTGCAAATCAAAAACAGGCCCAGTCATACGTTTCTGGATTTACACCAGTCTATATCGATGATATCAAGTATCCAAAGGATGCAAACGCGCCACTAAGACTAGCTTACATGTCTTCTGGATTCACAATAAAGAGCTCTGGTCCGATAAATGGTGTTCTCATCTATGAGATAAACAAGGATTACACCCCAACAGAGACACCAAAGGTTGAACCAATAACACCAACAGAGACAACACCGACATCATCAAAGCAAACCGCAATCATCTCTACTCAGTTTGGCGATATTGTGATTCAGCTAAAACCGGAGATTGCACCAAAAACGGTTGAGAACTTTGTAAAACTGGCAGACTCTAAATTCTATGACGGAACCTTATTCCATAGAATAATCTCTACTTTTGTCATACAGGGCGGGGACCCAAACACAAAGGATATGCCTCCTGGAACATGGGGAACTGGCGGCCCTGGCTATTCAATTGATGCAGAAATTAGTAATCTCAAGCACATAAAATATATGGTGTCCATGGCACGCGGAACTGATATCAACAGCGCAGGCTCGCAGTTTTTTATTATGACTGGAGATGCACCATTTCTTGATGGCAAATACACCATCTTTGGCGAGGTAATTGAGGGCAAGGACGTTGTGGATAAGATTGCATCTCTGCAGACTGACCTAAATGATCGACCAGTGGACTTTGAGGCAGCTCGAATGAGCAGCGTTAGAATTTCCTAGTCCTTGAATTTGTCCATTATTCTGTAACGGGCATACTTGTCATCAGGCGAAAACTTGGCAGGATGAGCAGTGGTTGTCTTGGATTGGCAATGTGGACATTCGTCCTTTAGGGTGTACTTTTTGCATTCGGGACACTTGCGGAGCTGGAACTTCAAAAGCTAGCCTTCCCGTGTCTTTTTTGATTCTTCTCTTGTAAAGCTGAACGTGCCGCTGCTCTTCTCAATTATCTTTTGAATTTTGTCCAGTATTGGCTTGAGCATTCTCTCGGTGCTCTTAAAATCCGGGCCCTTGATACTTAGCCTGTATTTTGGTGCCCCAATGTAGGTGACAGTGATGCTGGATTCATTGTCTTTAATGGAATCCAAAATCGCATTTTTGATTATCTCGACTCCGTTTGGCTGGTTGCACGTAAGCTCGCAAATTCCGCGGATCTCTACGGATGGTGGCTTTATCTTTGAGCTGGTCTCCTCTATTGCGGTTGTGGTTTTTTTTGCCAGCTTGAGCTCATCCAGTGCTGCTATTCCCTTTGTTACCACATCTAAAAACGCGTCATAAACAAAATCATATTTGGTAAAAATTGCATCCTCTAGCTTTTCAACGTCTTTTTCTGTTAGTCCTGCGGATGTCTTGACTGCATCTAGGAGAGTTTTCCCTTTTTCAATTCTTTTTACCTCTAGGAGCTTTTTCTTTTGTTGCTCCTTTGATACCTGTTTTAGGGACAGATCTATTTCGGATCTTCCGGGATTTACCTTCTTTACTAGGAGAACTTTTTTTTCACCTTCCCGCACAAACTTGCTAACAGATCGTACCCAACCCGGCGCTATCTCAGAGACGTGCAGAAATCCTTGCGTGTTGTCGTATTCGTCCAGTGTGACATATGCTCCATGATCTGTGAGTTTGGCAATTGTGGCAAGCACTATTTCGCCGATTTCTGGAAGCTCTTGGGTCTGGGTAACCAATGAAGCTTTGGCTTTCACTACATAATTTAATGTTGTCTAAAAGTCAATGCCTTTTTTTGCGCGAATTCCTCGCTGGAATGGATGCTTTATCTCCTTCATCTCAGTTACCAGATCTGCTGCATCAACTATTTCTTGCTTGACGTGATTTCCCGTCAGAACTAGTGTCACACTTTGTGGTTTGTTTTTTATCAGAT
>JAKAJY010000195.1 GCA_021824845.1 archaeon | reverse complement strand
AATCGGCGGTGCATATACATAAAAGCCTTTTGGCAAATAATCACCTTGGTTCAGCGTACCAAAGCCACCTACGTCCCATTCACCAGGAGCCAGCAAACCATTTTGAACTGCTTGTGACAAACGGCTTTCAATGATTGTTAGAAGGGTATGATTGCCAGCATCCGTTTGTGGTATCTTCGTTTGGCTTAGATACAAGGCATTGTAAAGGGCAGTTTGAATATCCAAGGCCAACCAATCTGTTCCAGTTATAATATCAATCGGAACGCCATTGACATTGTTGCCATATTGGATTATTGCAGTATTGTTATTATACGCGATGAACACATTGGCGTTCTTGCTGTTCAGCGTAGTGGCTTGTGAAGCATTAACACTTTCAGCGGTTATGCCTGGCTCTTGTTTGTACATCAAATCAATAACAGTATTGCTAGCTTGATAATTGACCGAAAGAGCTTTTGCTGCTAATGAGGCAGCAGCGTATTGATTTGAACTTGACCATTGCAACATAGTCCGATTCAATGTCATTTTTGACATTATAGCAGCAATATCAGTTGTGCTAACAGAAGAAAGCGCACCAGCCTCTATGGTGCTTATCCAATAAGTGTGCTTGCTTGTTGTTCCTTCGATGAAACTCGCCACTGCTTGATGATCAGAATCACTGGCTGATGGAATTTGCATCCCATACCAAGTTTGCCCATAATTGTTATCAAACAAAGTAGCAGCAGCCAGCGCAGTTTCAGCTGCAATGCCTTGAGCCACATATGCTCCTGAACTGGTAGATTGCATGGCCAACATAGCAGATACATCACCCGTAGCAACACCATTTAAAAGAGTTGCTGCTGAAACGGTTATGGCTGTGCTGGTTTTAACAATTGTGTAAGCATTGCCAGCAGTTCCCGCTAATTTTGAGCTTACATACAGGTAATTGCCATTGACTGAATAATTGAATAACGCTGTATTGGTATCTGTGCTGGCCAAAAGGGTGGAAAGAGCATTTACAAGTGTAGCAGCTAAAGTGCCACCAAGAAGAATCTGATTGCCTGTTGTCAGAGCACTAACAAAAGTCCATGTGGTGCCATTTAATGCTATAGTATCATTTGCAGCAGGATTGCTGGCAAAATTGAAGAACCCACTTGCTGCTGAAAGCGCAGCAAACTGCATAGTTGAAGTTACACCCGTTGTTCCAGATTGAACTTCAAACCGGCTAAAAACTGAATTCCAAACAGCAGTGATACTGGCAGCAGATGCTAATCCAAAAGCAGTGGCTTTCGCAATCAATGCTGCTTGAATGGTTGATGCTACACCATTGAGATTTGTCTGAGATGCAAAGTTAAGGCCAGTCAAGCTTAATGGAACGCCATCGATATTGAAAAATGCAGAGCCAGCTGTGATAGCATTCCAAGTAGCAATAAGTTGCTGGGTAGATGATAGTGTTCCACCTTTTAGCACAGCAGCAGCTGCTGTTTTTGCCCATCGACCAATCAGCAATTGAGTGGGCTGCGGTAATTGCTCAAACCACAATACAGCAGCCAGATATTCTTCAGCAGTCGTGCCAAAATCAGCTGCTACAGCTGAAATGCTGCCATATGATCTATAGCGTTCAGCTATGTCAATGATATTTGATGTTCCCAATATCAACAACGTTGATATGTTCTGAATTTGGGCAGCATTAGGTGATAGATTCACCTGCACATTGACCAATGGATTTATTGAAAGAGTGCTTGGTAACATATTTTATCCCGCCGTTATGTTTTCAGTGTAATATTCATTGTTGATTCCTAACTGTCCATGCAGCAAATTCAGAACCTGATAATCCAACACGATTTGACGCCTGAAATATATCGGCAGATCAACTCGGTAAACCCATTTTTCTTTAATCAATTCTGGTATAGTAGTTGATCCACCGCAGCCGGTTAAAGCCACATTCACCAAGTTCAAGGCCTCTTGGTTCTGTGCCACAAACATTCCTTTGCTAAGCAGCAATTCATAATTTTCAGCATCAGGCCCATAAAAGGTCACCATTACTGTAAGCTCTTGGTGTGATCTTACTTCGTCATAGCCATTTGGATAAGCAATTGATGATGCAATGTGATTA
Source organism: archaeon (assembly GCA_021824845.1). Taxonomy (GTDB): domain Archaea; phylum Thermoproteota; class Nitrososphaeria; order Nitrososphaerales; family Nitrosopumilaceae; genus Nitrosotenuis. The sequence goes on along the minus strand of JAKAJY010000195.1, from coordinate 1,517 downwards.
ACGAATGGCTGGCCAATGTAGCTTTTATCAGTTATTCCGAAAGCGCACCAATCCACAGCTGATTGTGGTATGTTTGGTTGTTCAGGCTGCCATCGTGGTCTCACTAATGCTGGAGCTAATCCAGTTATACCAACTATCCATTCGTGCAAAAAGTCTTGAAGCGCATTATCAGTGTATAATACAGTTGGATTGACTGTTCCAACTAAATAACCACCTGTTGCGCTTGTGTTTGGCATTGCTTACCAAGTTCTCAAAGTAAATGTATCTGTTGCTGTGCCAATCACACTGATAGCTCCTGTGCTGACTGGATAATTATCAGATGAAAAGCTAGTCCTAGATGGCACCAAGATTGACCCTGCTGCTTGTGTTGCTACACCTAGATCATTAATCCACATATCATGCAAACCAAGATTCTGGAAAAAGAATCCAGAACGTGTTGCGCTAGCTGCTGCTGGTGTTTGCGCAACTCCTGTGACAGCAATCGTACCAGAAACATCAACAATGGCTTCTTGTGCTTTAACAATTAGCTTTTGTGCAATGCTGTTTGAATCTAAAACTGTTAATAGCATTATAAAATTCCTATCAATCCACTATCATTTGTTGTACTGAAAATAAGCTGGCCATTTACATATGATGGATTCATTGATTCTATTCTATCCATATTTGTACAAACTGCTTGTACAAAGCCTGGGCCAAATTGTGGATATTCATTCAAATTGTTAACAGTATAATTGCCACCGCGCCAACTGATGATATCTGGTAAATAGCCTTCAAGCACACAAACAAGAGTGAAATTTGTAACAATACTTATTGTATTCCATGCTAATTCAAATTCAGCATTGTCCCTGTGTAAATCATTTGGATCACCTGCATTAACAACACCAACTATGTTTGCATAGTCAATTTCAGTGACTTGCGCCCTTCCATTTGTATCGATGACTTGCTGCCGTCTACGTACGGTAAAGCTGTCAGCAATATCGGCATCTAGCAATATGTCATCGATGGTTAGAAGTGGCATTATTTATTTTTCCTTGTAAGCATTCCTTGAGTCCAGCCAATTGGTATTAATTCATCAGGAAGAATTTGTTTATGCTGTGTTCCATCATTTATCCATCTTCTTCCAATCATTTTATCAGAAATTCCTTTGCGCCTTCCTTCTGCGTAAGCTAATTTCAATGAATGTGATTTTTTGTTTTTTGTTTCTTCTGAATCTTTCTTGCCGATTCTTTTAATTATTTGATTTTCTCTCCATTCTGGATTTTTCCATGCCAATTTCTTTGAATCTGAATTTTTTTTATTCTGTTCTGGAGTCATTGTTCTTCCAGTATTAATTGCAATGATATTCGCTCTATATTTTGGATTCTGCCAATGCTTTAATTTTGATTTGCTTATTTTATCTCTAACAGCTAAAGTTTTTGGTGCTCCACCTTCTCCGCCAATTGCAATATTATATCCATGTGGGCAAAGAGTATTGAATTTATTAATTGCTTTTATTTCCAATTCAAGAATATAATCAA
>JAKAJY010000177.1 GCA_021824845.1 archaeon | reverse complement strand
CCACTTGCCGTCGATTTTTTGCGCCCCAGCCTCAATCAAGCCTTGTGTAATCATTGAATTGGCAAGCTCTGGGTTGTACCTAAAATGGAATTTTTCGATCTCAGACACAATGAGTAAAAAGTCAGGATCATACGGGCCATAATTTGATGACATTACCACGCCATAGCCGGACATGAGCTCATCGACTATTAGCTTTCTGTCAATCAGATAGTTTAGTGCAAATCTTACCTTTTGTATGGAAAATGGATTGAACTTTTCTCCCTCTGCAGGATTTATCAGTATGCTAAAAGAGCCGCCAGTCGTGTAAAATATCTGAAGATTTTGCGTATCAGTGTCCTGAATTAGCTCGGCCGGGATTCTCGAATAATAGATATCAAGATTTTTCTTTTTTACCTCCTCTATTGCAGTGCTCTCATCCAGATACTGGATGAATTGTATGGTGTCAACAAATGTGCCTTTTTCCGCAAACGCTAGATTTGCCCCAAACAAAAACAGAAAAACAAAGGCAAGTAGAATCTTCACATGTTTGGTATTGGATTGATCTAATTTAAAGCTCCAATGAAATGGATGCTATATCAGCTTTGATGCAAATCATATGCAATGCTTTTAATTCATAAAAACAAAAACCATTCCAGTTGAGCTCCAAATTATGGCTTGATGGAATAAGAGGGATAATTCCGGGCGGAATCTCCATTGAGGATTTTGCCCAGGTGACAAACACCGACAAGAATACTGCAAAAAGAATGCTGCAGGAGCTTGCCGCAAACAGCATTGGTAAGATGGATGATGGAGTAATAGAGTTTGAGCAAGGCGACAAGCTTCGAGCAACCATATTGGCATTGGGCAAAGGTGTTCTAATAGACGAGATAGCAAAGAATCTTGATTGGCGCGACTTTGAGGGGCTGGCAGCCCAAATACTTGAAAGCAGGGACTGCGCTACGATTCGAAACTATACCATGACAAACCCCCGCATGGAAATAGACGTGGTTGGAATCAGACTAGGTGTTGCCATGCTAATTGATTGCAAGCATTGGAAAAAGACTACGCCATCTGCACTACAGGAAATAGTGGAAAAGCAAATAGAGCGCACAAAAAACTATGTCGCAAAGACCAATGGCGCAATTGCGGCACCAGTTATTGTAACATTATACCAAGACAAGATTAGCTTTGTAGGCAAGGTCCCGATTGTTCCAATATTTCAATTGGCTACATTTGTGGACGAGTTTTATGGGAATTTAGAAAACGTAGAGACTATAGAAAAAGAGAGCCAATAAAGAGCAAAAAGCTTCCAATTGCAAACCCCTTGGTTAGTCGCAGCGAGTTATCCAGGGCGCGTGAAAAGTCCTCAATTACTGCAGTCCCCATTACCCGGACTTCTGCCTTGTGTTCCAGTATTTCAAATGAGGTTGGCTCTAGTTTCTTTTCTGCCTGCTTTGCTATGGTATAGTACCACTCCGCAATGGTATCAGGTGTTGATATTTTACCAAATGGGTAATAACCGGTTCTAGTCCTTACCACAACTGAGCTGAAATGAGTATCAGATGTGCAGAGCTCAACTAGTGTCATGCCGTTTTTTGCAAAATGATTCACAATGTGTTCTCGTAGGCCGTTTTCCATGTTATTTGAATCTGACCAGCCAAGAAAATATTTGGCGCCATTAATCTTCAAGCACAATACCCCCAATCCTCCAGGTCCAAGATCCGGCGTGCTAAGATCCATCCCATCAGAGTTTGCATACCCAAATTCCAGAGGGTATGACTCCTTTGTGACCAGTGTTTCAAGTGTGGCCTTGGCTGCCTTGAGCATATCTTGCGAATCAATCTCGCCAATTTCCTCACCCATTGCATTATGACAATCAACTACGAGAATTCTCTCAAAGTGTCTATTGCTGCCAAGTTGTTCAATTTCCTTTTTCATATGACTTGGAACATCTTCCATTCCGTGTGGAGACAATGACAAGAACAAAACTGCGGTCTTATCAAACAACATGCCAATGACGCGCGCCTTGTTTACCTGTACTGTTACTGGTTCCGTGCATATTGCACCTTTTTTTAGAACGGAATTATTTGCAAATGTTCCAAGGTAGCTGTTCACTGCTGTTTGTGATGGCAGATTTAGGGTGTGATCAGATACGCTGTGCATTACCATTGCCGAAGAATTTAGTGTCTTGAATATTCTATATGTGATGTTGCTGCCACCAATTGGGTGGTATGGTCCCGGATGCACCTCTGGTAGAACCATGCGAAAATCATTGTTGTTTGATTGGAATCTAATCTGCGATGTGATAACACTCGATGGCTTTGAGCGCGATTCTATGATGGATTCTACCTCTTCATAGTTTTGCTTTCCACGTGATGCCAGATATGCTTGGATTAGCTCGTGTGTACTTCGAACACCTGGGCGGCCTGCTCTGTCGGTGAGATATGACCAAATAGATGAGATTGCCAGAAATGTAGCTCCAATTCCCAAAACTAGTGGGTCAGTCAGCGATATTATCCATTGTTCTTGTGGGGTTAGAACAAGATACATTGCCATTGGCTGAATAAAGCAAATTGCCCACGCCTTTTTCATTGACGCGCCAAGTGTTGTAGTAAGGATTCCCAGTCTAAAGCTGGTAAAGATTAGCATTCCTTCTGCGACATACAGTGTGGAGAGCTCTGACTTTGATAGTATGGCAGCAGCTCCAATTCCGGCCAGAATTATGGCAAGCCAGGATAGATTTCCAAAAAGAGACATGTGTAGTGCTTTGGAATATTCCTTGTTTCGGATTAATCGCGAATCGATTATCTGCGTGATTAATAGTACGATGATCAAAGCAGAGAGTCTTGGGATTAGCTCAGCTTGGTTTCCATAGTATGCAGTAAGTATGATGAATCCAGTTATTGCTGCAACCACTGCAGAAAACAATAATGAGTGATATTTTGATGATGGTGTAAGCAGTGTCAGAGAATAACGCTTGTGTATTTTAGATACATCATCGTATGATTCAGTCATTTTTGGTCTATTTTACAACTAGGAATAGGTCAAGTAACCAAGAGACTACAATCAAGCCAATTGGTATAGAGACTACAATTCTTGGGTCTAATCGGTATCCCTTAGTCTCGTCTTCAAAGAAACGCAATAAACCTGCAGATGATGCCGGTAGTGGGGCGCTTTTCTTTTTGCTACTGCTGCTCATTTAATGGTGAAGCTAGGAAATTAAGATAAAAACTTTATCATTTATGGTGCTGTCCAATCTGTGGCTCATGATGTAGATTTTTCTTCGTGTCAAATGTCGGCTCACGGATCGTATTATAGATAGAATATCGATGAATTTTGTAATGAAGAAACTCAAACGTGGTGAGAAGATATTCTTTCTCTCGGTTGTAGTTTGGGTTGTTTTGTTCTATCCTATAGGATTGATTCATGAACTTGGCCATATTGTTATCTGTATCTCTCAAGATGGTGTTTTTCCCCTAGATTTGGTATTTTCCCAATTACGAGTAAATTGTGATCCTTTACCATCCCCATTGCAACTCTATTGGAGTTTTGGTGGATTTTTTGGAATGATTGCAAGTCTAATCCCACTAATCTTTCGAAAGGTGAGAACTCATCCGATCCTTGTTGGCGGATTGACAGGATCA
>JAKAJY010000055.1 GCA_021824845.1 archaeon | reverse complement strand
TGGATCATCAAAGATTCCAATGCTTACAACTCCGCTGTTTTCTAGTGCTTGTATCGCATTCATCAACAAGTTGACAAAAACGATTTCGAGCTTCTCTGGATCACAAAAGATTATTCTGTCATTTTGTGGCAGCTTGATCGTGACGTTTTCTGGCCTGGTAATTCGCTCCACAACATCCTGTAGTATGACACAAAGTGAATAGTCACGCTTTTTGAGTGGTGACATTCTCACATAATCCATCACATCTTCCAACTGGTGCGACATTCTATACACTGCTCTGTCTAGTCTTGCCCACTGCTCGCGAGTCTTATCATCCAAATTTGCATCCAGTTTAATTTTGAGAATTTGAGATGTGCTTTGAATCACATTGAGGGGATTTCTCAAATCGTGCGCAATTCTTGCAGCTAGGTTGCCTATTGTGGAGAGGCGCTCTGTTTTTAACATCTCTTGTGTTTTGCGCATCACTTCCACTTGGAGATGATCACGCTGCATTGCGATTTCTTGTTGCACTTCCTCTGTCTTTGATAAACTATCTTGTAATTGATCACGCTGTTTTGCCAGCTCATCCTGTGTTTCTTCTAGTTCTGCCATGCTGTCTTGGAGCTTGACATTAAGCTCATCGCCGCGCTCCTTTGCAAGTTTGAGCTCCTTTACTTTGTTCATTAGGATTTTTGTTAATTCCTCATTGGAGAATTCCTTTATGAAAAAGTGGGGACTATTATCTGACAATGTTGATCTAGTTTCTTGTACTTTTCACTAAGAAATTATGTGTGTTTTATTCAAACAAAAAATATTTTTATGCTTACGCGTGCTTAGGCGACCTTTAGTGCGTATTTGCCCTTTTCTGTAATGCCGAGTGTCTTGGCAATGTGTGAGTTCTGCGGATCACCAATTAGAACCACACCAGTCCAGTCTGGTGTTAAATCAGATGATTTGCAAACTGGGCAGACCTTTCCAACAAACACGCATTTGCATTTTCTGCAAGCCATTTCTCTGACCATTTATTTTTTCACTTCGACTGGTTTCTTTTCTTTTTTCTCGGCTTTGTCACCAGAATCATCTTTGCCGGATTTCTTTACCTCTTCTGCAATCCATTCTTCTGCACCCAAAAATGGCTGTCTGCATGTGATTCCAATTTTGCCCATGGTTGCTGCTTTACCTAGTGATACTGCAGTAATTCTTGAGCGAAGAGTGGAGCCGACCTTTAGTGTGCGGTTGCTTTGCTTTGCAATTATCATACCGGACTTTACATCAGATTGCAAGTAATCATCCATTACCTGGGATAAGTGCAGCAGTGCATCGGTTGGACCGATTCTGACAAATGCGCCAAAGTCTGTAATGTCGACAATTTCACCCAAGACAATCTCTTGGAGTTTTGGAGTAAATGTTAATGCCTCAAATTCGACTCGGTGGTATGTTCCACCATCCCCTGCAATCATTTTTCCCATTTCGTCCACTTTGGCCTCTAAGATCATAATGATGTATCCCAGCTCGGCGTTGATCATGGACTCGTACTTTTCCTTTAGGATGGCAACTGCTGCTTTTTTGAGCGAGGCGCCAAACATGCTTGGGGGAATCCTAACAACATCCTCTAGGGTAGATATAGAAAACAACTGTGCGAAACTCCATGAGTTGAATTTATGAATCTTTGGGTAAATTTTCAATAATTTTTGCGAATCTTCGTATTGGATTCACAATTATTGTGTGAATTTTGTATTGAGTGGTTTTTGATTTGACAAAAAATTATTTCTGATTAGGAGTCCCTAAGCTAAAATTTTTTGCTCAAAGATTTCGCCGTTTTGAAAATCGACCTATCTTTAAATAATGTAAATCAAATTTTTTGTGCATGGTTGGCGTAGACCAAGTATTATCAAAGCTTGCAACCGTAATTGATCCTGACCTAAAAAAAGACATTGTCTCAATGGGAATGATCAAGGACTTGGAGCTAAACGAGGGAAATCTCAAATTTACACTAGAGCTGACCACTCCGGCATGTCCATTCAATGATGAAATAGAACAAGACGTTAGACGTGCAATTGCGGAATTGGATGGGATAAAAAATTCTGATATCAAAGTAACTGCCAAGGTCATGGAAGGACGTGCACTTGATGCAGATCAGGCAATGGCAACTGTAAAAAATATTATCGGCGTAGCTAGCGGCAAAGGCGGTGTTGGCAAATCCACCGTATCATTGAATTTGGCCCTAGCACTTGCCGAGTCTGGCGCCAAAGTTGGATTACTTGATGCAGACATTTACGGCCCAAGTATTCCACTGATGCTTGGAATGCAAAAAGCATTCATGGAAGTGGATAACAACAAGCTCCAACCGGCAGAGCTAAATGGAATCAAAGTTGTATCCTTTGGATTCTTTGCAGAACAAGAACATCAGGCCGCAATTTATCGAGGCCCAATCATTTCTGGTATACTAAAACAATTTCTAGTTGACACGAACTGGTCAGATCTTGATTATCTTATTGTAGACCTGCCGCCTGGCACTGGTGACATACCATTAACTCTGGCGCAAACAATTCCAATCACTGGCATACTAGTTGTTACTACACCACAAGATGTCGCATCAAATGTCGCATCAAAGGCAATTGGGATGTTTACCAAGCTAAACGTACCACTGATTGGCGTCATAGAAAACATGAGTTATTTCATTTGTCCAAAATGCAGCGACAAACACTACATCTTTGGAGAAGGCGGCGCAAGACGAATCAGCGAAAAATTCAACATGCAATTTCTAGGTGAGATCCCACTCAACTCTGGTATTATGGAGGGATCTGACAAGGGCAAGCCTGTGATCATAACCAGTCCAGACTCGCCTTCAGCCAATGCGATTCGCTCAGCTGCAAAAAATGTTGCAGCGCAATGCAGTATTCTGGCAGCCAAGCTAAAAGAAGAAATGCAAGGCGCAGCTGCATAAAGTATTGATTCTGCCTGATTCCTTACGCGACGAGCTCAAAACACCACTTGGCATACTGCTAAAAGACACCTCAAAAGAAAATATCTCGAAGCATCTTAGGCCAAACTCTTATCTGATAACTGTGGGTGATGCGACAACAGAAAAACTGCTAGGTTTTGGCCTTGTACCATCGTTGCAAATAGTTGATGGATATGAAAAAAGAGGAAAACGTATCCCACCACACAGCAGCGCTACCAAATTACACTGTGATAATCCAGCTGCTCAAATAACGCCACAAAGCATTGACACCATAAAACATGCATTTTCATCAAATCCACCAATCCAAATTCTAGTAAATGGGGAGGAAGACCTACTAGTCATTCCTGTCTGCATCCATGCCCCAGAAAATGCAATAGTGCTGTATGGCCAACCAAATGAAGGATTGGTGATAGTACCAGTAACACAAGAAATTAGAAATAAAACACAAAGTCTACTGGATCGTATGATCTAGGGGTATGATGAGACGGTGGCTGTATGATACATGATTACACACTAAAAACTCTGACCCTTTAATCTCAAAGTATAGATTATTCTGTTTCTGGAATGGTATAATGAGCAAGAACTTTTGGCACGACATAGAGACAGGATCTGATATTCCAGAAATCATCAACGTAGTAGTGGAGATCCCAAAGGGCTCGCAAAACAAGTACGAATATGAC
>JAKAJY010000194.1 GCA_021824845.1 archaeon | reverse complement strand
GGCTCAGCTTTGCCCTTGGATTAAAAAACGCAATGTCTCGCGGTGGAACCTTTTGCTCTAATGCTCCCCTTGGTACTAGGATCCGTGTCTTTCCTTCTGTTATGGTTGTAATTTGGTCATTTATCTGCAATTGATCGCAAGTCTTTACTTCTAAAATGGTTTAATACGTTATTTGCTAGAGTCAGACTCGTGCTTGTTTGTGGTGTAGATGAGGCAGGACGTGGTTCCATGCTTGGGCCACTAGTTGTTGCAGCCATAACAATAGACAAATCAAAAATTGACACTCTATCCAAAATAGGCGTCAAGGATTCAAAGAAACTCTCTGCCAAGGCGCGAGAATCATTATACAAACAAATCATCAAACTGGTCGATGATTATGCCGTATCCAAGGCAACTCCAAAGCAAATTGACTCTGCCGTAGCTGATCACAACCTGAATAATTTGGAGGCACAACACATGGCAAAGGTGATAAAAAAACTCCAGCCCTCAATATCCTACGTTGATTCATGCGATGTCAATGCCACTAGATTTGGAAAAGAGCTTGCCAGACTATCAAAAACTGGAAAAATAAAGTCATACCATCATGCAGATTCAAAATTTGTTGTAGTGTCTGCAGCATCAATAATTGCCAAGGTTACACGAGACAGAGCAATATCAAAACTAGCAAAGAATCATCCAGTGGGCAGTGGATACCCGTCTGATCCAAAGACGGTGCAGTTTGTCAAAAACTGGTTTTCAAAAAATCACATCATGCCGGATTATGTACGCAAAAGCTGGGCACCAGTAAAATTGATTGCCAGTCAACCCCTGGCGTGATATTTTGCCACTACTAGGCCGTGGTCTTTGTCGTATGGCTCTAGTCCAATACTTTGTATGACGGTAAAGTCGTCTTGAAGCTTTTTTGTCTCACTCTCAATTACCTTTCTTGGTGCCTGGGTAACATCGATGCTTCTAGTCTTGATTACCAAAAACAGGTAGCCTCTGTCCTTTAGAAACGCTTTGCAGTTTGTTATTGCAATCTCTGTCTGGTCTGGTTGTGCTATGTCTGAATAAACAACATCAATCTTACCATACACTGAAAAGTATTGCTTTGGGTGCCTTGCGTCCTGCAAAATCGGTATGACATTTTTTCTAAAACTGGCAACTCTGTCCAAGAAATCGCGTGCAACTCTACTTGCATGCTCTACTGCAAACACCAATCCATCAAATCCGACAATGTCTGATATGTGAGATACCGTAGTGCCTGTCGATGCGCCAAGATACAAGACCTTGGTTCCGCGAGTAATTGGAAACACATCTAGCCCGATGTATAGGGCAGCTGCTAGCTTGCTTCGATATGGGTCCCAAACTCTATACTCTATTTTGGCCTTTTTGTAGAGTTTTTCCCCATAAACTTGGTTTCCCTCTACATAATTTTCAGTAGCTAGTCTTTTCTGGCCATCAAGTTTTAGCCAAAAAATGTTAGTATCTTCGCTTTCCAAACTTTTTTCGCTTATTTCCGTCCCCTCCAAATTCCCTTCGGGGACCATCTGAGCTTGATCTGAAACCGTCTCTTGGTCTAGAATCACCTCTTGACCTGAAGCCATCGCGTGGCCTGTCCTCTCTTGAGCGGAATCCATCTCTTTGTCCAAACTCTCGCTGTGGCCTGTCTTCCCTTGATCTAAAATCATCTCTTGATCTAAAACTATCTCTTGGTCTATCATCTCTTGATCTAAAGTCATCCTTGTCTTCTCTTTGCCTAAATCCACCTCTATCTTCTCTGGACCTAAAGCTGTCTCGTTGTGGTCTGTCTTCCCTTGATCTAAAACTATCTCTTGGTCTATCATCTCTTGATCTGAAATTATCCTTTGGTCTGTCTTCCCTTGATCTAAAACTATCTCGAGGCTTTCTGTCTCTTGATCTAAAGTTGTCTCTTCGCCCAAAGTCTTCTCGTCTTCGCTCCATTCTTTGTGGCTGTGCTGGACGCTCGGATGGCTCTTTGTATTTCTCGCCAATTTCTGCGACTCGCACATTTAGCTTCTCAAGCAAAGTCGTGTTCAGACCTGCACCATACACATCAACACGTGATGCAATTGCTGCCTTGGCTGCAATGGCCCGAGCCATCTTACCTCGCTGCCATTTTGGTGCGGCATGAACCGTTGGGTGCTGGAACAAGATTCCGTGCTTTGGTGGCTGGGTTCCAGTCTTTAGTGCTCGGAATAGTGCTTTTTCTGCACCCAATACTTGGATCGTGCTTGCTGGCAGAGTTGCAAGCTTTTTGATGCTTCCTGCCTTTGCCAAAATTCTTGCACCTACTGCATTTCCTAGTATGGCTGCCAGATTTGGAGCAATTGTATTCATTTGAGTTTCAATGTGATTTACTAGAGCATTTCTTGTTTTAGTCATATCTAGAATCTGTTTTGCAATTGATTGGACGATTGCCAGATTTTCATTGGATATTTCACCACCCTTGCTTTTTTGCTGAATCACAGATAGCATCTGGACTTTGGAATCTGGGAATCCGGCATCTTGGTAAACTTTGTCTGAGAGATTTGCTCTGTTCCCTGCCATCACAATCTGTGCATATCCGTTTATGCTATCAATGATATTGTCGAGTTCTGGAAAGTGCAGGCCGTACCATTCGCGCAGTCTGGATGACAAACCATTAATCATTACATCAATTTCATCTAGTGCATTTATTGCCTGGATAATGTGTAGGTCTGGACTCTGGGATACCTCAGTTACCCTTGATGACGATAATGATAATGCAAAGTCCCTAAGCTTTGAGATTGCATCTTGGATGTTTTTTGCAAAGCCTGCATCAATTAGGATCTGTGGTTTGTTTGATTGAATTTCCTCTAGTTGTTTTTCCTCCATCATCTGTACATCTAGGCCTTCTTTTTTGAAGACCTTTAGCAGTGGCTCATCATTTAGGAAAAATCCTGAGTTGATTCCGCGCAGATAATCTATTACGGAGCTTCCCTTGAGATTTCCTGCTCTCGCCTCTACAAATTCTGCCGCTGGATTGTCAAAGGCAAAAGATTTGGTAACTGTATTATTTTCAGAAACAACAATCCCTAACTCTGTTACTATAACAAAATACACATGCATTCTCACATTCTCGGATTAAAAAAGCTAACACAAATCAACTATTATAAGACAACAAAATCAACTCAATCAAGTGACGCCTGACCTTTCCGTATCGATTGGACCAATCTCACTTGGCAGGCCTGCGATGCTTGCATCAGGAATTTTGGGAATCTCACTTGATGTCTTTGGCAGAATTTATCGAAGTGGTGCAGGCGCCGTAGTATCAAAATCACTCAGCAAAGAACCATGGGATGGCTATCCAAATCCAACCATAGTTGGAATCAAGGGTGGATATCTCAATGCGGTGGGTCTGTCAAATCCCGGTGCTCCATATTTTGCAAAAATGATCTCGCAAAACAAGGACGTGCCAATCATTGTAAGCTTGGTTGGCTCAATTGAGGACGAGTTTGAATTCATGGTAAACCAGTTTGAAAATTCTAATGTGACAGCATATGAGCTGAACCTTTCATGCCCACACGTGGAAAAAGTAGGACTAGAGGTGGGCGATGATCCAAGACTGGTAACAAAGATTGTCTCTCGAGTAAAGTCCACAACA
>JAKAJY010000094.1 GCA_021824845.1 archaeon | reverse complement strand
GATTTTTTTCTCAAAATTTAGTTTGTTGATCCTGCTTGATAGTATCATGAATGCACCAAATCCAATTATTATGATTCCACCCACTTGGTTAAAGCCAGCCATTAGACTTGCGGCATTACTTGATAGTACACTGTTTAGTATTACTCCAAATACTGAAAACACAATAGAAAATCCCAAGACAAAGAATATCGTGTTTATCAGAATGTTCAATCTGTTTGTTAGGAGGTTCACAGTACCATTGTTTCGCTGAAGATCCGTAATGGTGGTGCCTGATATGTATGCCAAAAATGCGGGAATTACTGGCAAAATACATGGAGCAAGAAAGGATCCAATGCCTGCAACTGCCGCAATCGCAATACTGATCTCTGTCATGATTGATTGTTGTGATTTTTTTATTAAAGCATTGTTCCAAATTTTTTCCAATTTTTCTATTGCTTTTTATCTAACCGATTAATCTGGGATTCATGAATAAACGATTCATCGTAATTGGAATTGCACTTGGAATTATTGTTGCAATTGCGTTCTATGTGGGCTCACCAGCATTCATGGGATTTGATGTGCGTAGATGATCAGACTAGTCTGAATTTTTCCGCAGCTCGCTCAAACACACCCAAAGCCAATTCTATGTGTGATTTTTCTAGCCATGCAGTAACTGATATGCGGAGTCGTGCGCTATTTTTTGGAACGGTTGGATATCTTATTGGTTGTGCGAACACTTTATTCTCATACATGAATCTGCCAAACTCTAGTGTTTTTTTCTCGTTGCCTATGATTATTGGTATGATATGTGTCTGAGATTTAATATCATATCCAATCTGTTTTAGGCCTGATGATAGCATTGATGTGTTTTTTTCTAGCTTTTTTTGCTGTTTTGCTCTATTCTGTTTTATTCTACTCAACGACATCTCTACAAGAAATGATGGTAATGCAGATGTGTAGATAAATGAGCGAGCCTTGTTTATGCACAAATCCACAACTGGATTAGATGCTGCCATGTATCCACCAAAAGAGCCAAGCCCCTTGCTCAGGCTACTGATGTAAACATCAATTTTCTTTTCTACTCTAAAATGATTCGGTGTACCTTTTCCATCCCTGCCAACTGTAAAATCACCATGTGCATCATCCAATATTAGAATAGAATTTGTTTTTTGTGATATTTCGGAAATCTCTCTTAGTCTGGAATAGTCTCCATCCATGCTAAAGATTCCTTCAGTTATGATGAGCTTGTTGTAGGCCTTGAATTTTTTTGTCTTTTTTTCCAAATCCTCAGCATCATTATGTCTGTACACTTGGAGTTTTGCACCACTCAGTTTGCATGCCTCAATTATGCTTGCGTGATTCAACTCATCACTAAAGATTATGCTATTTTTGTCTGCAAGTGCAGGTATTGCACCAAGATTTGCCATGTATCCGGTTGGAAATACTAGAGCTGATTCCTGGGATTTGTGAGATGCAAGTTTTTTTTCCAATTTTATAAATGATGTATCGTTTCCCGAGACTAGTCTTGAGCTTGACTGTAATTGTGAGGCTGTGATCTTTGTGCTGGACAAGCCAAGATAGTCATTTGAGCAGAAATTTACCAGTTTTTTTGAATTAATTGTGATGTAGGGGCCGCTTACTTTGCCGTACTTGAGTTGGCGATAGAGATTTTGCCTTTTTATCTCTGATAATCTGTTCTGGATATTCTCAAGCGTTTGTTTCAAGTTTGATTTTTTTGATCATTTCTAGGTCTTTATTCATTGCATTGCCGCCCAAAGTAAGATAACCAGCACTGATTATTCCATTTGCGCCACTAAGCAGCAATTCTTCCCCAGAATCCTCCAAGTGTACCTCTCTGCCGCCGGATATTTTGATAATTGATCTTGGCAGTGCGAATCTGGTTACTGCAAAAACTCGCAAAATCTCTTCAAATGGAATTGGAGTTTGCAACTCAAGTGGGGTTCCGGGAATTGCCACTAGGAGGTTTATTGTGACTTCTTCTGGTTCAAGTCTTGCTAAATCTGATATTAACTCTAATCTCTGCTCGCGGGTCTCACCCATTCCTATTATTCCACCTGTACACAACTCAAGGCCTGCACTTCTTGCTATGTGTAGTGTATCTAGTCTATCCTGATATGTGTGGGTGGTGCATATTTGTGGAAATTTTGATCTTGCAGTCTCTAGGTTGTGATTGTATCTTTTCACTCCTAATTCCTTGAGTTTTTTTGCTTGTTGTGTGGTAAGAAATCCAAGACTGCATTCTATTGATATTCCAACTTTGTCTCTGATTTGAGATATGATGTCACACACTTTGAGAAAGTCGGCATCTGATGGTTCCCTCCATGCGGCCACCAAGCAATATGATTCCGCCCCCTCGTCTTTGGCTTTTTTTGCCATTTTGAGAATCTCTTCTGCCGGTAAGAGTTGGTAGCTGTCAATTCCTGTATTGAAAAAGGCGGACTGTCCGCAAAACACACAGTCTTCACTACAATAGTTTTTTTTGATGTTTGCAAGCTGCTCAACATCCACTTTGTTTCCCTGAAATTTGCGTGTGATCTTGTTTGCGGCATCTGATAGTGCCCTTAAATCTGAAATGTTGATGAGATCTCTGAGCTCCCCCTCTTCGAGTCTCTCTCCGACAAGAACTTTGTTTTGATAGTCTGCAATTAATTTAGAATCCAATATTCTGGTTTTCTGTTTTCTATTAATTAAGATTTCAAATGTTAACCAGTCGTTGTGGTATGGTTTACAATTATTTTGTTATGTTTTTGATTGTTTTAATTGTACCGTCTATCAAAAAGTCGAGCTCCTTTTGAGATATTGCAAGGGGCGGCACAAGCATCACAATGTTTCCAAGCGTTCTCAGATAGACTCCATGCTTTTTTGCTTCATCAAAGACTATTTTATTTGTGGATTTGGAAAACGAGATTGGTGTCTTTTTTGTTCTGTTTGATACCAATTCTATCCCTGCAAGCATTCCTTTATGCCTGATATCACCTATGGCGTCAATCCTCCAAAACTCCTCTAGGCGTTTTTCAAGGTGCTTTGCGGTTTTGTTTGCCTTGGAAATGAGTCCTGTTTTTTGGTACAGTTGTAAATTTTGGTTTGCCACTGCACATGCCATTGTATTTCCGGTAAATGTGTGTCCGTGGTATAGGTGCGTCATGGCGTGATAATTACTCAAAAAAGAGTCATAGATTTTTTTTGTAACCAGTGTTGCCGCCATTGGAAGATATCCCGCAGTCAACATCTTTCCATATGACACAATGTCTGGTCTGCTTTTCTGAGTGGTGTATTCTACTAGTGAGCCCAGCCTGCCAAATCCTGTGGCGATCTCATCTAAAATGAACAAGACGTCGTATTTTTTGCAGATCTTGCTAATATTTGATTGAAAATCCTCTTGGTAAATGTTGACGCCGCCAGCAATCTGTGCCCCGCTTTCCATAACAAATGCTGCAATGTTGTGGTTTTTTGATAAGTGGGTCTCAATTTTTTCCAAGGTTTGGGAATAATACTCGGTATGGTTTGAAATCTTGTAGCTGTTCTCAAATGGGATTTGTATTGTTTTGTAGAGATTTTTTTTGAATTTGCCAAAAAATGCAGGAACAAAACCTACCGACATTGTCCCAAACGTATCGCCATGATACC
>JAKAJY010000191.1 GCA_021824845.1 archaeon | reverse complement strand
CAAGCTGGCCTGCTTTGCCACTGCCGGGATCAGTTGATGATGTGAATGTCTTTGTAAAGTGAACCTTGCTTTGCGGCTTTGCCACTGCAAACGGATCAGATACCAAAAACGAAATAGCTAGCGCTGGAATAATTATGATTGCAAATATGACAAACTTGTTCACTGGTAGACTTGTCTTTGCAAAGATGTTTAAGCGTTTTTAGCTTTGAGATGCCAGCTTGAACTCATCATGCAATGCCTGAACGGCAGATGCACAATCGGAATCCTTGACAACAAATGCCAGGTTCAGCTCCGATGACCCTTGCGCAATCATCATGACGTTTGCTTTCTTTTTTGCAACCGAACTGAACACACGCGATGCAACGCCAATTGTTCCGCGCATTCCAGATCCGATCAAAGCTATTATGGAAACATCTGTTGTGACATCGATTTTTTTTATCATCTTTCCCAACAGCTCCATTTCTAGTGTGTTTACTGCCTTGTCCAGATCATTTTTCTTTACCACAATAGAGATACTTGATTCTGATGGGCTCTGAGAGATCATCATGATGTTAATGCCGGCCTTTGCTAGTGTGGTAAATATGGTGGCCGCAGTGCCTGGCGCTCCAACCATGCTTCCGCCCCTCATGTCAATCAAACCATTGTGACGAACCACGGAAACGCATTTTACGGTCTTGTTTGTTTTTTCGTCCGGATTTGCAGTGACCAGAGTTCCAGGATTATTGACATTGAATGTGCTACGTATGCGCATTGGTATTTTCTTTGATAGTAGGGGCTCAAATGAGCGCGGATGAATCTGCTTTGCACCAAACAAGGCCATCTCCATTGCCTCAACATATGATACCTCTGGAATTACGCGTGCGTTTTTGACCATCTTGGGGTCTGCACTCATCAAACCATCAACGTCACTCATCAGCCAGACTTCGTCTGCTTTGATGCATGATGCAATTATGGTAGCTGTATAGTCTGATCCGCCCCTGCCAAATGTCGTTACATGGCCGTGCTGATCCGCCCCTGCAAATCCGCCGATCACCGGAATGAATTTCTTTGATAGCAATGGCTCTAGATTTGTTGATACGCGCAGTCGTGTAGTATCCATTAATGGTTTTGATTGGCCAAAATTAGAATCAGTAACAATTCCTGCTTCCTTTCCTGTCAGTGCAACGGACTTTGATTTTAGATCCAAAATAGCATGAGAAACGATCTCTACTGAGAGTCGCTCCCCAAACGATATGAGATAATCCAATGATTGCGGAGTTACCTCACCTAGCAGGACCATTCCGTGTATCAGACCTTTGAGCTCTTCCAGATCTGCATCCAGTTTTTCGAACAAGTGTTTTCGTATCACGGCATTTGTTATGGTGTCTTTTCCAATCTGCTTGTGCTGCTTTGTTAGCTTGGCTAAAATGGAATCAGCCAGTGCACGGTTTTCCTTTTTGATAGATTCCGAGATTTCTAATAGTTCATCTGTGGTGTCATTGATGGCAGAGCAGACCATCACCACCTGATTTTTCTTTGATATGGTTTGGATAAATTTTGCAACCGATTTGATGTGCTTTGGCGTGGCAAGAGATGTTCCGCCAAACTTTACTACCAGTCTCATTGAAATCCTCTCTTATTGTGACTTTTTTAACTTTCGACCCGAGGTGCCAGATAAAAGTGGATTCTGCCCATGTTTGCAACCTTGAACTCTATTCGCAGTGGCTTGGCAGAAGAATATTCACAGATTATTGTTCCAGTCGCAGCTCCCACTGCCTTTACTATAGGATTGAGGTATTCGAGGCTGTATGTGCCAACTGACTGCTCCTTTGCGGCAATTTCAGTCAGCTCGTCTTGTTGTTTTTGAAGCGAAATTAGGACCTCGCCGGAATCTCCCTTGCCTGAGAATTCGGCTTTGCCATCGTCTGTTTTGATGGTCAGATAATCAGAGACAACCTGCACATCGCCCAGAATTTTATCAAACAATGTGTTTGCCAGGCCGATTTTAGTGTCGTATGGAATCTTTGGCAGTGGCGTGTCAGTGGCCGAGCTCTCAATTAGTCTCATCTTGTATTGCTTGTTTTTGCCTATGATGATGAGCAGCATGCTCTCTGCAATACTAATCTGGATGGACTCCGTCTTGTCTGCTCTTTTGATCAATTTGGAGAATTCATCAATTCGAACACCGAACTTTATTGCGCCATCACACTCGTATTTTTCAAATGCCGAGTTTGGCCAAGAAATATCAATTAATGCTACATGTGATGGATCCATTCCACGAAAGCTGATTCCTTCTGCGGTTGCCTCAAAGGTTGCTTCCTCAACCAGTGTTGATATGGCAGACAAAATTGCCTTCCACTCATCCGATCCGCCGGTTTTGGCTGAAAACACCATTTAGCTAATTCAAGCAGCTATGCCAGTTAAACGTTATTCTACGCGTAGTTGCGCCAAGTGTGGGAGCATTTTGAACAACGGTAAAATTGTGTTGTTGGCTCATCAGCAGATCTTGTCTGGAGCATCCACCATACAGCTTCATTGTGTCCACATTTTTCACAGTCAATTGTAATGGTTGGTAAGGTTTCTTTTCCGTCACTTTCATCCAGAATGGTAAAAGACTTGTCCATATCGCCAGTTGGCTTTTTTGTTTCTTGTTTTGCAGCTTCAGCGTACCCGCATTTTTGACATGTACCTTTTTTTAGCCGCAGGTTGCACTTGGGGCAAAATTGCATCTAGACACCCTTGATTTTAGAGTGGATTAGCTGCTTTAGTTCCTGGGCTGATTCGATGGCGGATTTTGTCGCCTTTTCAATTTCTTTAATTGGGCTGCCTTTGGATGAATTTACGCGCATTCTGTATTCTAAGGTCAGCGGATGTCGGAGTATTACTCCTGCAAAGTCGACTTGGGCGTCCTTGAGCAGTTCGTGCTGGACAATATACAGAGTGCCAATGTCGGAATTACGAATAGCAAGTTCGGTCTCCTTTGAGGAAGACTTGATGACTTGGGCGTTCATTCTATCGGAAAACCACTTATTGTGGATATAAATCATCGTCAAGCATGGGAAGCCAAACTGCACTAACCGAAATAGTGCTTACTGCAGACAAGCAAGAATACGCCAGAACCGACGATATCGTAATCACGGCGGAATTCAAGATTCAGGGCGATCTGCGAGATTCATTCAATGAAAAAAACTGGACTGAATCCTACAACAAATTTGATAATCTGTTCAAGCTAAAATATGGAATCAAGGTTTTTTCCGGCGGCTTTAGAAAAAAAGAGCTAAAGGAAATAGACACATACCGCAAGGCATCATTCTTCTGGACTCGCAATCCAAAACTGGTAAACCCGCACCAAGAAAAGAGAGTCTGGGTTCAGGTTGCAAAAAACTTTGAGCCATTCATCAGACTGACCGAAGACGAAGTCAAATCGGAATTTCTGGACTTTAATGAGAAGATAACAATCAAGGCGTCCGAGCTAGGGTCTGGCAAACACAAGATTGGTGCCGAAGCTTGGACATCTTGGCAAAAGCACCACTTTACAGAATCCGGTGATGCAAAAAATTCTGCCAAAGAAATCGAAATTACAATAAATTAAAAAATATAAACAAGAGCGGAACCACACAAACATGGCAAAATACGATGGACTGTTGGGTCAGCCAGTACT
>JAKAJY010000127.1 GCA_021824845.1 archaeon | reverse complement strand
ACGAATCAGGCCAGTGTAAGCGTACAAACCGATGAGCATAACCATTAGGAATTTTTTTATTTTTTTTATTTGTATTAGCGTCAGCTATGCTTTGTAGTTTTTTTCTTGTTTTGTATTTCTACTAGAAGACTTATCAATACAAAATTAATTTTGAAAATGTTTGAACAAAGTGGATTCTCGTACTTACTGTAAAGAAAATCCCATTTCATACAAATGGGGAACTATTTTACTGATTGGCATGTTGATGTTTGTTTCATACAATCTTCAAAATATTAATGCTGAAACCACAATAAAGAATTGTTATGGATGCGTCAATAACACAAATACACAAGTGCTAACAATTTTCAATTTTCAGACGTTTGATAATCCATTTCTTGCAGGCAATGCAACATTCATAGTTACCCCAAACCCATTTGCACATACTACCAATGCAACTGATTATCTAGACTTGACGACTTGGTTTAATTTCATAGTTTCCGATGGAGACCAGTTTGATTCCGATCCTACGCCTGGAATTATAGAAGTTAAGGGTGTCAACAATGGCACATATAGTGTAATGCAGATCAAAGGCAGTCCCGGATTCGGAATGGCATCATATCCTGAAGCATCAGACGAAATTCTAGGCACTACTGGATTTAGCTATATAACACAAACATTTGTGAATTTTACCACAACTACCTCAACTACTGTAGAGCCTCCATTAATCAGTGACACACTATATGACAAACTCAAAAACACGGGAGGGGCCAAAATAAACGGAGTTGCAATATCTAGCAAAAACGATCTTCCTCCAGCTAAAATTGTTACAAGCTCTCAAAAACTAACAGCAACTCCACCTGATCATGTTGTTTTCACTCAAACATTTTCCACTTCTGCAACTCCATCTACATTGATTAACACACTTGGCATTCCGACATATTCCCCACCAACTGATACTTCATCTGGTACCAGTACTTCGTTTATTCCACCAGTGTATGTAGCACCGGTTTCCAGCAACGGAGGAAATTTTATTCTCACTCCAGTAATGGATACAATAGTTGCAGGCTCCAACATTGTGATAAGAGCAGATAAGGTATCTCAAGGTGGTGATCATCCGATGCTAGAATCAATCGAATTACCAATGAACACGCAAGGGAGCAATGTTGGAATTAGTGTAAAAGTTGACGATGCCATTCCTTCTGGCTCTCCTTCGGTACCGTCTGGGTTTGCTAAAATATATCTGGATTTTCAAACAACCGGAGATATTGATTTTTCTGATTCTGGTGTGTATTCCGAGGATCCAACCATTAGATTCACATTAGAAAAAGTTGGCTCTGATTGCCCAACCGGTGTGACTTTGTATCTTCAACAGGGAAGTAGTTGGAGTACCGTTGGCTCCAATCTGTCCGCCACTTCCACTGGTACACATACATGTACATATTCAAAAACAGTTGATCACTTTTCATCATATTTAGTTGGAACCGGAAATACCGATGCGGGACACAACCATGGCGATTCCTCACATTCATCATCACATGCTGACTCTCATACAGGACACACTCATACAGGACACACTCATACAGGACACACTCATTCCACCACAGATCATGAAATGGATCCAATGCCAGGTGATCATCCATATGAGCATGCAATCATGGAAATAACAAAGACACTCATGATATATGAAATTCAGTATTCACTGGAAACAGGTTCTGCCCAAATAATAATTGGAACAACAGGCTCGGTGGGAGACATCGAGGTCCAAGCTCACACCAGAACCGGCGGACTGGTCACTGCCAAGCCTGCAAAAATCAATCCATTTGAGCTGTTCAACAAGCAAAGCATTAGTGATTTGAACAAATATGTCTTTGAGATCCCGCTAAATCCAAGTGAGACTTATTTTAGAATTTCAGTTGATGACTCGCAGTATACACTAGCACAAACTGTTGCAATAGATGGTATCCGAGGAAAAATAATTCCATGGTATGCAGAAGTGTCCCAAGTCTCTGATCATTCAGGCCATTTGACATCCGAGTCCACAACCAACCCCGCAGAATATGCAGTCAAGTTCGATGGTGGAATAAAGACCGTCTCGTATAATGATGTACAGTTCCCGATCAAGTACGAGATGGCAGGCTCTATCTCTGGAATCACAGTAGATGAATCATCAAAATCTGTTACATTTTTGCTTGGCGAGGTAGCGGGTGGAATGGCAACAATTCAGGTGCCAAGAAGTCTGGTTGACTCTACAGGTAATAATTTTGTAGTGTTTGTTACTGCATCACCGCAAGAACAAATCGAGTACGATCTAATATCGTCCACATCGGATCATTACACCTTACAAATGAATCTGCCAGAAGGTGCGTCATCATTTACCATAGTTGGCACCGCAGTTGTCCCAGAGTTTGGGTTGCTTGCACCACTAATCCTAAGTCTTGCAATCATACCTATAATTCTGGCAAGAAAAAGACTCGCTCAATTATAAAAAAAACGGTGAGAAACCAAATGAATACCAAGGGACCTGCTCGACAAGTGTGATTTCTCACCAAGGCATTAGACACTACACCATATCAGAATAATTAAGAAAATTGGTACATTTACCAAATCTACTATTAGGAATTGGATTCTTCGTTTATTAGCCGGATTTGGCTCATCTCAGGCATGAAATCGGACATAATTCTCGTTCCTATTGTGATTGTTTTGATTGCATTCTATGTACAGCCATCCTTTGGGCATGGTGTAGGAGGAGAAACATTGCCGCCCGTATCAATTGATGGCAAAAATGCCACATTATCGCTGAACATCAATCCGCCAATCTTTGATGATAAAACCGGAGAATATGAGATTTTGATCCGACTATACGATACCAACACGCAAGAAGTAATTCCACATGTGACATATTTGGTAGAGTTATCCAAAGACGGAGACCAATTATTTCGCGAAAGATTCCATGATGATTCCAGCAATCTCTCCATCAAGGTAATTCCAAAAAATGGGCCAATAAAGATTCAGGGGAATAATTATGGCGAGCTGGGATGGATGAAAAACACGGATCTGTTCCCACTAAAAATTGAGGGGCCTGTTTTTCTCTCAGGCGGACTGTACAAATTCCACATAGAAGTGCTGACAATTAATGCAGATTCCAATGTTCTCAAAAATCCCGTAAAATATGACGCATCAATCAGCCTTGCGCAAAAAACCACCCATCAGATATCTTATGAGAAAAAAAACCATGACATTGGCATAATGACATACTATGACACGATACAGGATTTTGCATTTGATGAATCCTCCAGAGCCATAACATTTTCAATGCCATATGAGTGGAGCCAAAAAAACATAGAGCAGACAAATGTCGTACATCAAGAGATTCACATCCCAAAAACATTTCCAGAGCTTCTAGTGACAAGATATGATGGACTGGTTAATGGAATCCCAATACCGGAACATGCAATCACAATAGATGACTATACCACAGACAGCAGGATAGTTCATGTGGTTTTGAACCAAAAGGAACTATTTTCAATGGTTGACTCTATCCAAGACAAATCAAAGATTGACTTTACCATAACGCCAAGCAAGACAGAAAAATTCCCACTAAACGCATTCACTCACAATGCCATATTCCAGGTAGGTCTTTCTTGGGAGCCCACGCCTATCGTGCCTGGCCAGAACACTAGATTCTTTGTAGA
>JAKAJY010000052.1 GCA_021824845.1 archaeon | reverse complement strand
CTGCGCAGAGGTATTTGCAGAGATTCTTTTGGATTATCTGTGCCTTAGGTGTAATAATAAATTCAAGCTGGAAAATGCCAAGCTACTAACCAGCAAAGGATTCAGCTGGCTGAAATAACTATTTTGTAACATCGGCAATTAGTTTTAAGACATAATCAAAATCAAATGGCTTTGAGATGAAGGATTTTGCTCCATGTTGGAGACATTCATTTATGACGTTTTGATTATCGCTTGCGGTAATTAGAATAATTTTTGCGCTTGGATGTTTTCCAATCACTTCTTTGACCACAGTTAACCCATCTTTTTTTGGCATTGCAAGATCCAACAACAATACATCAGGGTTTGCTTGTGAGAACATTTCAACGGCCTCTGCACCATTTTGCGCCTCGGCAACGATTTCATGTCCTCCTATACTGAGTATATCTTGCAACACCATTCGGATTGCATCGGAATCATCGGCTATCATTACTCGCGCCATATCAACACCTCAAATGTCATAACTTAAGAAAATTTCTATAGTAAATCCTTGTAGGATTGCGTGATTTCAGAGTACAATAGATCGTAATTTGCAACATTCCCATCAATTGCACTTTTCATAAATCCATGTGATTGTGTAAGAGTATGATGGATTCCAGGAATTGTTTTTCCAGACAAGACGGCCTTGAGAATTTTATCAACCAGTGAGGCAATGTTCCCTATTTGATCTTGGCCCATCATTGGAGTCAGTCCCTTTATTTTGTGAACATGTTTTTCTATGTCAGATGCATGTTTTGTGATGTCTGCATCATTGGAACAGTGATTCAACAGATTACCAATCTCAGCAATGTCTTGGCTTACCTCCTCTTTTGCTACGCGTAAGAACTCTTCTGACAACTACTAACAATAATTTGATCGTGGTTTTTATACCATATCAAGGACTAGAATAGCTAAAAATGAAAATTATCAGCAAGACATACCTGCTTGTCGGGGTTTTGATAGGAGTCGCATTCTTTAATCTCTTTGTTCTGTATAACACCCAAGTAACAGCCACAAGCGAGTCATATTCCATTATTCGTGCAGGAGACCTCAAGACCAAAGTAGAGACAATTGCAGTCCTTGCAGGATCAATTGCAAACGGAAAGGAAACAGACAGACCTCAGCTGGAAAAAGAGATCAATGAATTCGACACAGTGTTGTCTACCCTAAAAAGCGGTGGCACAATTCGAGGACAGGAAGTTGCCGCAATGCCAGGCGGTGTACTATCAAACTATGAGGATGTAAACAGAATCTGGAGTTCATACAAAACGGACGCGCTGGAGATCCAAACCACATCGATTTACAATAAGGATGTAGTCAGTGCAGTGAACTATGTTTTGGAGAAAAACACTGAGCTTATCTTGACTGCGGATGCACTTACACGGGATTTGGAGACATTGAGTAGGGACTATAACAGGCACAGAGAAATTGCACTAGAACTACGAGAAACAGCAAAGACAATAGGACAAAACGCATTACTGGTATCGCTTGGTCAGGAAGACGAGGCAAAGCAAAGCCTGCACAAATCAAGAACTACATTTGATGCAGGAATGAGAAAACTGTTGCAATTGCCGCTGGACGGCCTTGACTTGAGTGGAACAAACATCAAGCCAGAAAACCTTGCACCAATACCTAGAGAAAACTCGAAATCGCTGGATGAGTTGGATTTGTTATGGGAGGCAGTTGGACTGCGAGTCAAAACAATAGAAACAAAATCACTATACTCTAATGAATTGGACAATCCGATTTCACGAATAAACAACCAAAGACAATCCTTGATGGATTCAATAGATATGATGCTTGACACATGGAATACGGATCGAATTGAGCGACGAGACCAAGGACAGACGATCACACAGGCAGTAATTGGAGTGGATATCACCATATTTGTTATCGTATTATACACAATCAGAAGATCACTAAACCCTCTGGAAAGAATTACAGGAGCACTGTCCCGTGTCAAAGAAGGCACATATGGCGAGAAAATTGACTATTCAGCCAAAGACGAGATTGGTGAGCTTGCATCTAGCTTCAACACAATGTCAGAGACAATTCGCTTAAAGGAAGAGGAGGCAAAAAAGATGGACACCGCAAAAGACGAGTTCCTTGCCATGATCACCCATGAGCTCAAGACGCCCTTGGTTCCAATTCGAGGATATGCAGACATTTTGCTTAGCGGTCACTTGGGCGACATGACAGAAAAACAAAAGGAAAGAATATCCATCATAAAATCAAGTGCGGCGTCATTGTTGCAATTGATCTCAGATTTGCTTGATGTGCAAAAACTAGAGCTAGGCCAGCTAAAGATGAAAAAGGAAAACACTGACATTTATGATACAGCAACAAAATCAATCCAAACATTACAACCTCAGGCAGAAGAAGACAGGATAACAATAGTAAATGAAATTGGTAAAACCATCATACCGCATGATTCTGACAGGATAATTCAGGTTTTGACAAATCTAATAAAAAACAGCTTCAAGGCAGTAAAGCCTGGGACAGGCATCATCCGACTCTCATCTGAGGAGACTCCGGACGAGCTGAAAATATCAGTGAGTGATAATGGAACCGGCATACCATATGAAAGGCAGGGCAAACTGTTTACAAAGTTCTACCAGGCAGATGCATCATTAACCCGGGAAAAAGGAGGCAGTGGGCTGGGCTTGTCAATCTGCAAGGTAATAGTAGAGGCACATGGTGGAAAAATCAGCCTGCAAAGCGCCCCAAACTCTGGAACCACGGTGACATTTTCATTACCCAAAGGCCACAAATCCGCAGTATAAGCAAAACATAGCAGAATAATCAAAAACTTTCAACACCCCACAAAATAACCAAAAACCCAAAACTCACGACATGGACAAGAACACCGAATTCTATTCAGTTTGCAGTGAGTATTTCATGGCGTTGCGCAAAAAAGGTAAAAACGACTACACCTTTGAGGACGAATACTATTACACAATGCCAACAATCTCAGGCAACAATTAACAACAAGCATATTGTAAAAAAACCATGTTTGATGGGCAAAAGGCAATAAGAATTGCTCAAAAACATGGCGCTACATATTGTGACGTAAGGATTGAAGATATTACAAAAAACGGAATCATACTAGAAAATGGGATCATAGAACAATCCACCACCATACATGACAGTGGAATTGGCATTAGGGTTTTGTATGATGGGGCTTGGGGATTTTTTTCTACCAATCATGGCGATAAAATCGAGGACGGCATCATATCAGCAATAAAAGCTGCAAAATCCATTCAGAAAAAGACCAAGATAAGACTAGCAGATATTTCAGTTCAGCAAAAAACAATCAACTATCCAATACAAAAAGGAATTGATATTGCGGAGCTGACCAAGATATCCCAAGATGCAGATAAAATAATACGGCAAAATCCCAAAATATCGAAGAGCATGGTTTCTGGAATAATAACTCAGACTGGAAAACATTTTGAGAGCAGCGAAGGTGCCAAAATTACACAAAACTATACTGATAGTACAATAGACATGATAGCAACTGCCCACCAATACGGCATGACACAATCCATCAATATTACTGAAGGTGGGCGTGGCGGATTGGAAAAGCTAGCCGGCGTCTTTGATGTGGCAAGAGAGATCTCTGATAATGCAGCATCACTGTTGGATGCAAAGCCGCCAAAAGAGGAA
>JAKAJY010000158.1 GCA_021824845.1 archaeon | reverse complement strand
GGCAGGGAGGCTGGCCGCTGAGTGTCTTTCTGACACCAGACCAAAAACCATTCTACATTGGAACATACTTTCCAATACTGGACAATTATGGCAGGCCTGGCTTTGGTAGTATTCTGATGCAGCTGGCACAGGCCTGGAAGGAAAAACCAGGAGATGTGCAAAAGGCATCGGAAAATTTTATGAAAAATCTTCAAGGTGCAGAAATGATAACCACGCCAACCAAACTCGAAAAATCAATCCTAGATGAGGCGGCAATGAATCTGTTCCAAATTGCTGATAATACTTATGGGGGATTTGGACAAGCACCAAAATTCCCAAACGCAGCAAACCTATCGTTTTTACTGCGATATGGGAAACTCTCCAAAATTTCAAAATTCTCCGAGTTTGTACTAAAGACTCTAAACAAGATGGCAAAGGGTGGAATCTTTGATCAGATCGGCGGCGGATTCCACAGATATTCTACCGATGCACGCTGGCTTGTACCTCACTTTGAAAAAATGCTGTATGATAATGCACTACTGCCTATCGTATATGCGGAGGCATACCAGCTAAGCAAGGACCTGTTTTACTTGGATGTCATAGACAAGACGCTGGGATTTATCTTGCGCGAGATGACATCACCTGAAGGAGGATTCTACTCTGCACTTGATGCTGATTCTGAAGGGGAAGAAGGCAAGTTTTACGTCTGGACCAAAAAAGAAATCACCGAAATTCTGGGAAAAGACTCCGATGTGTTCTGCCTATACTATGATGTGACTGATGGTGGAAACTTTGAGGGCCACACCATACTAAATAACACAATTGCAACTTCGGCCGCAGCATTTCATCTTGGAATGAGTGAGCAACAAATCAAATCCTCTCTGGAACAATCCTCAAAAAAACTACTCAATGTACGCTCGCACCGAATTCGACCAGGACTTGATGATAAAATTCTCACATCATGGAATGCCTTGATGATATCTGCATTTGTCAAGGGGTATAGGGTCACTGACAATCCACAATACCTGCAGGCGGCAGAAAATTGCGTTGCATTCATTGAGAAAAACCTGTACGTAAATGGCTCATTGCTTAGGACATACAAAAACGGCAAGGCAAAGCTTCAGGCATATCTGGAAGACTATGCATATTTGGTAAATGCCCTGGTAGATCTTTTTGAGGCAAAGCCGGAACTAAAGTATCTTGTCTTGGCAACAAACCTTGCAAACTATCTGGTAGCGCATTTCTGGGACGAGAAAAATTCCAGCTTTTACTTTACTGCGGATAATCATGAATCACTAATCATACGCCCAAAAAACAACTATGATCTGTCAATGCCTTCCGGCAATTCGGTTGCAGCACATGCCTTGTTGAAATTATACCATCTGACACAGGAAAAAAAATTCCAAGACATATCCGTCAAAACGATGGAGGAATTTGGGGTGATGGCGGCAGAAAATCCGTTTGGGTTTGGTTATCTGCTAAATACAATATACCTATACTTGCAAACCCCTACTGAAATCACATTACTAAATCCACAGAACAAACAAATCTATGATGGATTAACAAGACGCTTCCTGCCAGAATCAATCTTGGTAACCATACAAAACCCAGAACAACTCTCAAATCTATCACAATATGCGTTTTTTGCAGGAAAAGACTACTTGCCTGATACAACAGCATTTGTGTGCAAAAACTTTAGCTGCTCATTGCCGCTAAAGACACTTCCTGAAATAGAGAACTTACTTTTTTGATAGAGTTATCTCAATGACCTCGCCAACCTGAGGCCTGCCAAGTCTTTCGTACCTGACCTTTGGCATTGTAATGGATATCGTGGTCTGATCATATGACTTTATTTTGACTGTTGGCTGCGCTCCCAAAATTGCCTCAAGCAATGGCTGGACCTGCTCTCGTAATTCGGGGTCGAGTTTTTTTGCAACCGAGTCCAGGATCATCTGTTTTTGTGAAATTGGTTCGGTTTGGACATCCTCTGCCAGTGATATCTGAACTATCGCACCGCTGTCCACTATTTGCTGGATTCTATACCTAGTAATATCTGACATTGAGTTTGGTTTTGGCGCATTGGATTTATTTCATTCTGGGGTTATCTGACCAATTATTGCCTTTTTTATGAGGGCGGCCTTTTCCTTTAGGATTTGGTTAAACTCTTGCATGTCGTCCAGCTCGACTGTTTTCTTTTCGTTCTCATATGCCCTCAAAAACGCAGAATAGATGCATCCAGCAATTATCCCAAAAGCCACATCTTCAACTGAGTTTATTTCGGGGGAATAATTTTGTGCGATTTGCTTGTATGATTGGGCCTCGCTGATGTAATAATCGATTTGACTTTCTAAATAGTCCTTGATGTATTTTGTTAGCGCCAATGCTGTTTTTGTGGTTTGATGATTTATAACAGTTGCAGCCGACTTGTGATAACATGTGGAAGCTAGACTTGGACTCGGATTTTTTTAGAATTCTTGACAAGAACCGAAACATTGCAGGATATTTTTGGCCAGACTATGGACAACTTGTACCAGAAAACAAGGCAGATGAGATGATAGAGAAAATGCACAAAAATCATGATCCAATTCCTGGAGGGTTTCTAACCGTACCGATGATAAAGTTTGGAATATTTGATAACAAAGAAGAGATGGATGTTTTGTTTTTATCCAGCCGACTAGATGATGCAAATGCCAGACTGGATGCATGGAAAGAGTTTCTGCTTGAAAAACAAATGCAGCATTCTATCCAGATGGCTCACACAGACAATGACATGCTTAGTCTCACATTCCCAATAAAATTCCCAGAAAACACCTCACTGGACAAGGACAAATTATTGGATGCACTATCACCTACGCTGGATTTGTTGGCATCAAAGGGCCTGCTCTAGTTTTGTCCTGCATTGTTTTTTGCCTGACTAAATGATGCCAGTGCAGCCATTTCATTTTCAAATGATTCCTGAAGCAAAAGATCCGATCGTATCTTGTGCGATGTGTCGTTTGTGATGATCCACTCTATGAGAGATTCATCGCTTTCGATTTGTTTTTGCGTTGATGCTTTGAACAGCTGAGTTGATTTGACAAATGTTTCTGGTGGGCTTAATGTGTCGTATTTTGCTAGGATCTCTTTCATTTTTTGTATGTGTATGCTTCCAAACGATGCAAAATCTTGCGTGGTGATGGTATTCTCATCAAGCATTGTTTTTTTGGAATAAAACTCGGTTTGTGTCTGTTTTAGTTCTTCTTGGATCGATTTGAGTGAGTCTCCATAGTACTGACCTCGGTTTTTTGCCTGGTCTGCTGAATATGTGAAAAATACTGCCAGTGCAATTATTCCAATCCCCACAGCTATTGCAAAATACGTCGTCTTGGATTTCAAATTGTTTGGTATGGTTTTTGATGCGCGATATTAACTAGGCGAATCATCCAATGATGCCGCAGACAAAAATATCAAAGTTGTATCTTTGTGTGAATACAAATCAACACAACATTTGTGGAGAAATTCTGAACAATCTTAATATATCAAAAGTCGAGCTCGGTGATCAACAATGAATACCAAACTACTTGCAAGTATTGCAGTATTTGTGTTATTGACAGCAGTAATTAGCATTCCAATGACTAATTCTGCATTTGCAGCAGAGCCAAAAAAAGACGATGCAAAGGCAAAGGCTGACAAGAAAGCCGCTGATGCAAAGGCAAAGGCTGACAAGAAAGCCGCTGATGCAAAGGCAAAGGCTGACAAGAAAG
>JAKAJY010000086.1 GCA_021824845.1 archaeon | reverse complement strand
AACGGAATCAAGGGAGCCGGCCCACTAGGATTTCAGCCAAGCATAATTGGCACAAAACTAGACGAGGGATACGTGCCTGTTTGCAGGGTTTCCATAGTAGAGTGGAAAGATGAAGGCTCATCTGTCATATTAGAAACCATACCAGATTTGAAATCCAAAAAATCAGACGGCTCTGTCTTTGTCACACTGGCTAGACCACTAAGTGAGGATCACATCATAAACTGCCCAATCATAGAATCGCCAAAATCCAACAAGGGATAAATTAGCATTTTAGAAAAAAAACTCACTTGTCATCAGGCAAACTCTACATTGTTGGCGTCGGACCAGGCTCACATGACCACATGACGTTTCGCGCAAAAGAAGTCATCACCCAAAGCGACACCATAGTGGGCTATGATACCTACGTTGGATTAGTCGAGGATCTCATCCAAGGAAAAGAGATCCACCGATACGCCATGACACAAGAAGTGGAGCGAGCAAAGCAATGCATCGAGCTTGCCCAGTCTGGCAAAATTGTATCGCTGGTAAGCAGCGGAGACCCAGGAATTTATGGCATGGCGGGATTGATCTATGAAACACTAGCTGAAGCTGGCTGGGACCCAAAGACCGGCCTTGAAGTCGAAGTAGTACCTGGCGTGTCTGCACTGAACTCTTGCGCATCACTAATTGGCTCGCCACTAATGACTGACTTTGCTGTAGTGTCAATGAGTGATTTACTGGTACCATGGGAGATCATAACAAAGCGAGTAGAAGCAGCTGCCCAAGGCGATTACGTTATTGTGATTTACAATCCATCAAGCAAAAAAAGAATTCACCAGCTCCAAGACACTAGAAAATTATTACTAAAATACAGAAAACCAAGCACTCCTGTTGCCATCATAAAGGGAGCATACCGAGAATCGGAAACCATAGTCATGACTGATTTAGAAAACATGGAAAACCATGCAGACAAGCTAGGCATGATCAGTACCGTAATAATTGGAAACTCGTCTACGTATAATTTCAAGAATCTGATGATAAATCCGCGCGGCTATACATCAAAGTATAATCTGCAAACCTAGACTGAATTTTTTATTGCGGATTTAGTATCTTCGTCCAGTGCAAGGCCGTCTCGAATTGGAGCAATAATTTTTACCAGACTATCTGCTATTGTGTTTTTTAGATCTGATGGGTGGAGTTTGCCAGAGCCAAAGTCGGATTCTAATTGTGCATAGCTGGAATATGTTACATTTCCGCCAAACTTTTCAGGTCTTTCCACGGTGATTTCAGGGAATTCATGAAATATGATGTGTCGCGCTATTTGCAGTATAGGATTGTTTGTCTTCCCCACCTCGCACCAACCCTTTTTAATTTTGGATTTTATTTCATCATTGGTGTCATGGATGAAAACACCAGACATTGGTTTTGATTTTGACATTTTAGTTCCAGCACCTTCCTCATCTGTTGCTACTGGTTCTGTTAATCCTGGCAACAAACCATGATGTACAGCAATTGGTACCTTCCACTTCATTTTTGGAAATATCTCGCGCACTAGCATGTGGATTTTTCGCTGATCCATTCCGGCATGCGCAATATCAACATCTATGGTATGAATGTCGACTGCCTGCATTGGCGGGTATAACAGTTTGGAGAGATCGATTTTTTCCTCAGATTCAGATCTGCCCATTATGGTAAGAGTTCGCATAGTCCTTGCAAGCGACATGTGTTTTGTGAATAGAACAAAGTTCTTCCAATATTCCTTGTGGGAATCATACAGCTCGCTGCCTCGAATTATATTCACGCCGGGACATACCAGCTTGAAAGCTTTCTCATAGTACTGCGATACCTTGGATATTGTTTCCCAGTTTCCGCCCAGCTTGTCGTTGATTAATGTATGCCAGTCTGCCAAAAAGACGTTGCATTCCACTCCTGCCTTGAGAAAATCATTGATCTTGAACCCCGTACTAATCAGACTGCCTAAATGCAAGAATCCGGAAATTTCCAGTCCGATGTAGTGTCGCGGCTTGGAGTTTGTCTCAAATAGTTTGGTGAGCTCTTCCTGTGTTACCACTTCCTCTGTTGGTGGTCGTGTGATCAGCTCAACCTTGCTTGTTATATCCAATGATTCTGGATTTTGTTGGATATCGTATAAAGTTATTCCGCAGATAACTCGTCAAGTGATTTTCTTGGCCTGGTGCTAAGATAGAAAGCATGAGCTGAAATCAAAAACCCAACCAAGAAAATTTTTGTCGCAAAGATTAGATTCCATGGCCTGGACTGATCTGGATATGCTATGGCTAGTCTGTCAATGTCGGGTACTTGGCCGTTGACTGTTCCTGCTGCAATCAGTGCATTTAGCACCATGAAATTGTACAATACCTCATACAAACAGATTATTGCAAATCCCAAAAGCATCAGCTGCAGTAATGACATGCGCCAGGAATGCAGGCCCACTGCCTTTTTCCAGCCAATTCTGGAAACACAGTACCATCCTATTATACAAGCAAAGAAAAGCCACGTGATTAATTTTGCAAAATGAGGAAATGGAACGTGTGTTGTGACTAGGACCTCGCCCATGACATATGTACCCTTTTCGTTCCATTCCTGTAGCATCGCCCATGTAGAATAGGCCATTATCGATAGCATCAGAAACGCGCAGACATAGAAAATGTACAGATACGCCTTGTATGCACGATCCGTTTCCTGCAAGTGCTGTGACTTCATGTGTAATGTGTGGCCACACATTTAGCTATAAAAATTGTCCAAGATGTGATGAGGTTTATTACTATATTTTGGTGTGATGAATCATGAAGGTTCCAGTCAACTCACCTTTGGTTGGAAAAGAAGAGATTGCCGAAGTGAGTGCTGTTTTGCGCGCCGGTGCACTGACATCTGCTGCAAACCTTGGCGGAAAAAACGTGCAGGAATTTGAAAAATTAGTCTGCTCTTTTGTTAAATCAAAATATGCAATTGCGGTAAATTCCGGAACTGCTGCCTTGCAGGCCGCACTATATGCGCTTGATATCAAGGTAGGCGATGAGGTTCTGTTACCGTCATTTACCTTTGTTGCCACCGCAAATTCCGTCATATCAGTTGGCGCAAAACCAGTCTTTGTCGATATTAGACGTGATAACTATACGATAGATCCGGATGATCTAAAAAAGAAAATTACAAAAAAAACGCGAGCTATCATACCGGTTCACCTGTATGGTAATGTCGCATATATGGATGAAATATCAGAAATAGCAAGAAAACATCATCTTTCCATAATAGAGGATGCTGCACAATCAATGGGTTCTACCTACAAGGGAAGACAAACTGGAAACTTTGCAGAACTGGGATGCTTTAGCCTGTATGCTGCCAAGGTTATGACGTCTGGCGAGGGCGGAGTAATTGTTACATCAAATAAAAAATTACATGAGAAACTCCTGATGATCAGAAACCACGGAATGGTTCATGGATATGATACCAGAGTATTGGGATTGAATCTTCGATTGCCAGAGATAAATGCGGCAATTGCCAAGGTACAGATGAAAAAGCTGCCTGGCTTTTTGCAAAAGCGACAGAAAAATGCCAAAGTATTGACTGAATTGCTTTCTGGTGCAAATGTCACACTGCCAGTTCCAAGAAAGCACGAAAAGGTAAACTGGTATTTGTATACAATATCCAGCAAAATCCGAGACAAGATATCAGCTGAGCTAAACGCAAACGACATCGGCTCCACCGTATACTATGGCACACCAGTAC
>JAKAJY010000104.1 GCA_021824845.1 archaeon | reverse complement strand
GTGATGCATGTATTGCAGGTTTAACGACTTTGCAAAGGAATCTCCAATTGCAATGCAGATTAGGCCTCCAGCGTTTTGTCGCATTCGAGATATGTGCTCCGGTGTTACAAATTGTGCGGCAACCACCATGTCTACTTCGTTTTCTCTTTTGCCTGAATCATAAAGCAGGACAAATTCGCCCCGTTTTAGTGATGCAATTGCATCATCTAGTGCCATTATAATGAAAATTGTTTTTGGCGGAATAATAAGGTTTACTAGTAAATTAGTAATTACCACTATTTTGGTAGAAAATCATTCCTGTTTTAGGAGGTATTTTCCCAAAATGTCGGTTTCAATATTAACTTTGTCGCCAACTTTTTTGGTGGAAAAATTTGTCACATCTATGGTATGTGGAATCAGACACACAGACGCAAGATTTTTTTTCACATCGACCACGGTAAGGCTGATTCCGTCTATTGCAATTGATCCTTTCTGCACTACAAATTTTGCCAGGGGTTTTGGGATTTCAAACCAGATTTGTACCTCTTTTGGTTTTTTCTCTATTTTTTTTATTATTCCAACTCCATCAACATGACCTAAAACGAAATGGCCTTCCAGTCTTTCCCCTACCTTGAGGCTCCGCTCTATATTTACAATGCCGCCGACCTTTAGGTTTCCAAGGTCTGTCTTTTTTGTGGTTTCCTCGATCATCTCAAAGTCGCATTTTGATTTGTCAATTCCAGTAACGGTAAGGCAGACACCATTTAGTGCAACGCTTTGGCCAAGCTTTAGCCCTTTGGAGTTTTTGCCAAGGTCTACTGTCATTTTTATGGCGCTTCGATTCTTGGTGTTTTGCTTTATGTTTATGATTTTGCCGATTCCCTCAACTATTCCAGTAAACAACGACTCTGCTCATCATGATATGGTATAAAATGATTCAGACGTAACAAGCCTTAAAAATAAAACAAATCCAGATTTTTTGATGGATGTATTTGAGGCAATAGGAAAACGACGATCAATTAAGAATTTTGATCCAAGTCACATCATACCAAAACAGCAAATAGACAAGATTCTTTCTGCAGCAATATTATCTCCAACATCATACAACATACAAAACTGGCGATTTGTTACCATAGCCAACAAGGACTTGCAGGCAAAGATACGCCAGGCTTCGTGGAATCAGGCTCAGGTTACTGACGCATCGGTGGTAGTGATTTTGTGCGCAGATCTACTTGCGTGGAAAAAGGATCCTGCCAGATACTGGAAGAATGCACCACAGGCAGCACGGGACTATTTGATTCCTGCAATCATAAAATCATACGAAGGTCAAGATCAGTTCCAGTGAGATGAGGCAATCAGATCATGCGGAATGGCGGCCCAGACAATAATGCTTGCAGCGAAGGCGATGGACTATGATTCATGCCCAATGATAGGATTTGATCCAAAACAGGTTGCAAAACTCATCAATTTACCAGATGATCATATCATAGCCATGATGATAACAATAGGAAAAGCACTAAAGCCCGCTGCGCCAAGGGGTGGACAGCTTCCACTGAATGAGGTTGTGTTTAATGACCATTTCTAACTAAAATTTTTACCAAGCAAAGCCCTGATCATAACCATGGTATCTACCCAGATAATGGAAAAGATTCTCTTTGGGGTTGCAAAGCAGTGGATTGCAGGAAACACCATTGATGATGCGCTCACTGCGGCACAAAATTCCTACAAAAACGGCATGAACGTAATCATAAACAAGCTTGGTGAATACCACACTTCAAAGAACCAAATAGAAAGTACCATTTCAGAATACCACACCACAATGGCATCATTTAGAAAATGGAAGGTCAGAGGTGCCATATCTGTCAAACCAACCCAGATTGGTTTGATGAAAAGCAAAAAAGAATGTCTAAGCAATTTTGAAATCCTGATTCGAGCCGCAGCAAAATCTCAGACATTTGTATGGTTGGACATGGAGTCCTCGGATCACACAGACGAGACAATCCAGATTTACGAGAACCTGCTGGCAAGATACGAAAGACTTGGCATTGCAATACAGGCAAACCTGATGCGAAGTGAGGGCGATTTGACGGATTTATTATCAATGGGTGGCAAAATACGCCTAGTAAAGGGAGCATATCGAGAAAATTCCAATGTTTCATTCAGGTCAAAACAAAAAGTAGACCAAAACTATCTCAGATTGATGAGAATATTATTTGAGAATGCAAACGAGTTTGGAATTGCCACACATGATGGTACAATGATAGATAGAGCAATGGAGTTATCAAAAAAGCATGAAAAGAAATTCGAGTTTCAGATGCTTCGAGGAATTCGAGATGAGCTAAAGCCAATTCTAATCAAAAAGGGATTTTCCCTATCAGAGTACATTCCATATGGAACCAACTGGCTTCCATATTCCATTCGAAGATTAAAGGAGAGAAAAAGAAATATCTTGCTTTTGGGAAGCTCATTTATTTCGCATCAAAAGATGCGTTAGTAGAAATCCTACTTGAACGTTATATAGAAAAAATCCGTTGATGCACGTAATGAAAACAACAGGAATCGTCTTGATTCTACTTGTTGCGACACTGGCACTACCTTTGGGAAATTCATTTGCAGTATCAATATCAAACCCACCAACAAATCTTACAGCCCAAGCAGTATCCAGCACGCAAATCAACCTCTCATGGAGCGCACCAGTCAATTCAACACAAAACGGCGTAAATGGCTACAAAATAGAGCGTGATGTAGGATGTTTAGGCACATTTGTAGTTCTGGTTGCAAACCAAACCAATACGAGCTATTCCAATACAAACCTGAGTGCAGCAAAATGCTATGCATACAAGGTTTCTGCGCTAAACTCAGCAGGGGTCAGCACGCCATCAAATGTGGCGCAGACAGCTACCCAGTCAGCATCATCCACAAACCAGACCAAACCAACTGACAATCTAGGACAAAAAGTATCAGAGTTTGTACAAAAACGAAACGAGCTACTCAAAAATCAACGCGAGGAAACAATAAAGCTGATTCGTGAATGCCACGATAAGGCGCTAAACTCCACAGGAACTGCACGAAAGCAGATCATGGAAGATTGTAGAGAGAAAATGCATGAGATCAAAGACAAGTACAAGGATTCAAGAAAACAATTCAAAGAAGAATTCAAGACCTTCAAAAAAGACGCAAAAACCATCCTAAAGGAAGTCAAAAAGTCAGGCCTCATCGACAAAAGAGACATCAAGGAAATAAAACATGAGTTTCGAGACTTTGAGAATGATACAAAACGTGAATCAAAGGAACTAAAGCACGACATTAAGGAACTTCGCAAAGATCTCAAAAAGGAGCTCAAAAAAGACAAGAAAAAAGACAAACACGATGATAACGACTGATTCCTTTTCATTTTATTTTTAGGCACAAAATCAACAAGTTAGCTTATCATTTAGCGAATCAGCTGAGCAGGCCCTATCAGTAGGATATCATATCACATAATCATGAGTACATCACATTGGACTCGCGAAGTTCGAGCCCCATTCAAAAGAGTCATAGCTTGGGACATGCTTTTCTTTGTCCTAGGCATTGGCGTTGGTGCCGGAATCGGTGCATTCCTAGCCACAAGCTAGGAATTTTTTTTATTCTTTCAGTTTGCTTTCCTGAAATATTTCGGATTCGTACCAGTTGTATCTGAAATAATCCAGACACCACTCATGAAACATTGCGTCTGTGCTGTAGAACATTTCAGTAAGGTCTGCTTCACCCTCTGCGTTTGGGAACGAGACGCTTGCCTCTTTTTCGTTTAGCACTAAAAGAGTCTGGACTGTTTTTTGCATCTTTCTTTCTATCAGGCCTTTTTCGATCAGCTCATCATAGTTGAGCTTGGCCAAAAGCTTTTTTCTTCCCTTTGGAACCACGGCGGATTCCGATAAAATATAGTTGAACTTGATTCCTTTTTCGATTCGCTTTACCTTTGGTTCTATGATATCAAGTGGAATTTCTGTTAGGATCTCATAGATGTACTGGTTTGCGTTTTTGTAAATTGATTTCCACTGCTCCAAAACCTTCGATACTCCTTTTGTGTGGATGGAATTTGCTAGCTGCCCAATTCTCATTATGAATTTTGGTGGTATGTCGCCAAAGGTGTGATCCTCAAAATATTTTCGGTTTCTGGACAGAAATATTATAGATGGTGTCTGAGAACATATGGTCTTGCCGTATGTGGTCAGGGTATAGTAGCCATCCATGTTTTTTGTGATAAATCCGCCATCCTCTAGTCTTGCAAAGTTGCGGTGCACCTCTTGGACGGTAGCGCCAATTTCTTTTGCCATACTGGTTACCTTGCACTTTTTTTCCAATAATCGAAATATTATGTGCAGTCGTTGCTGGCTGGATAATTCCAGGAAATTGTTTGCTGCCTCTTCGTATAGGTCCACCATGTCTATTCTATATCAGAACTAGGTAAAAAATGATAATATCAAAGAGGCTTATGCTTTGTTTTTTGCACTAGTTCGAATGAGCTTTCTTATGAAAACCAAGATTACAAAACCTATTGCACTAAATATCAGCAAAAATAAAATGCCAAACACGTTTGCCAAGGACTGAAAAACATTCATTCCAAAAAATTCTTGATTTATTCTAGGCACTAAAAATAATGAATTAAGAAACTCTGATGCAGGAAATTCTTCTTTTTGTCCAGAAACTAGGACATATTTTGTATTTTGTTCACCGCTGATTTTTATCATATAGCTTCCAGATGGCAAGACCATGCCAATTGATGGGCCAGACAAATAATCCGCATTGCCAAAGTCTTCATGAAATTTCTCCCATTTGTGTTGTGAACCATTAAGACGGATAAGCTGTAGTCCAGAGATGTCTATCAATTCCAAACTAAGGTTTGTGTTTTGCATTGCAATATCAGGAACTTGCAGGCTCAAATACAGATCAAACTCCTTGTTGGAATCAATTCTAAAATATTCACTGGATTTTTCAAGTTGTGCATAGTATGCCTTGGATATTTCTGGTTCTTCAATCATTGTTGGGGCATTTGCAGAACTTGCCTGATCAGCTATCAAGCGTGGTTGATGTGCCGATACAGTTGAAATCAGTGATAGATATGTCAAACAAACAAAGAGAATCAAAAGTTTTTTCAAGTTTTTAGCCTAATTTTCTCAGACAGGCCTTCCTCGAAATTGTTTTGATTGTATTTTGTGAAATACATTATGAGATGCTGCTATTGCGAGGCTTGCAAAAACAACGCCAACAAAATTAAGAATCGTCATCTCTAGGTTTGGAGGCCTTGCAATTATCGAATCATTGAACACCACGTAATAGTTATCAAATAACCAAAATGGAAGTGTTACCCAAGATACAACGCCTGCAATGAGGTATCCCAATCTAGTTTTGTTATTCACAAAGATTATCGAGCTAAGCAGCGCGATAAACCATAGACCAGACACTACAATCCAACCAATCTGATACACGTCAGTTCTATCATCCACCAAATAGTGTGTAGTTCCAATTGACGCCATCGCCAATAATGAAATCATTAACAGTTTTTGATTTAGAATAAAACTAGTCCTGTTTTCTTTGACTTCTTCTGGAGGTGGGTTAAGTTTCATCTCCTCAGTTGCAATATGTACCGCTTCTCTTACTGATTTGAGTGGAATTGGAATCATACTTCTGATTGAACCATCATGTACCACAGTATCATGAACTAAACTATCAATTAACGGCCTTGCAAGCGATGCCTTTACTGGAGTCACCAGATCAACCCAATATGATGATAACCTAGTGCTCAAAAATGGAATCTGGATTACAAAGAGGTTTTTGTTCAGATATGCAGCGTATAACCTCATGAGTTCTTCATAGGTAAGTTTTTCCCGTCCCCCAATGTCAAATGTTTTGCCTACAGTTACTGGTTTTTCCATGCATCCAATCAGATATTCAACCACATCATCAACTGCTATTGGCTGTGCCATTGACTTTACCCACCTCGGACAAACCATTATTCGCAAACGCTCAACCAAATATCTGAGCATTGCATAAGAACCACCACCAGCTCCGATAATTAATGATGCTCGGAGCTGAGTCACTGAGATATTACCAGATGATAGAATATCTCCAACTTCTTTTCTGCTTTTCATGTGGGGTGAAAGCTCAAGACTTTCATTTACCAGTCCTCCAAGATAGATTATTCTTTTTACTCCAGCTTTTGTTGCTGCCTTTAGAAAATTCTGCGCTTGAGTTCTCTCTCTTGATGCAAATTCCCTCCAATGATTTTTGTCGCCTTCCATAGAATGAACAAGATAATATGCAATTTCTATTCCCTCTAATGCTGCTTCTAGTTCATTTTGGCTGAACAGATCTCCTTTTACAAATTTTAAATTATTACCATCATCTCGAATGTTTCTTGATAGTGCCTTCACAGAGTAACCTCTATTAATAAGAGACAAGACTAGTCGTGAACCAATGAATCCAGTAGCGCCAGTTACCAAAATATTGTATGGAGACGTTTGAGTAAATTGAGTGGTTTGTGCTTTCTGACTCATTGATTTGTCCATCTGTGAGGCTTGTTGTTTTGGCTCGTTGTTCAAACGGTTTTGTCTCATGAGAGTTTTTGAGATTTCCAAGATTTAAGCTAGTGATAAAACAAATATCTAGTGCTAATAACACAATCTATCCAGAAAAGCATTGTGTACACGAACACCAAAATTAGCACTAGGAGTCATAGTTAGCACCATTTATTAATTTGAAATAATCAAAGCAAGCATTGGTCTATTTAAGAACAAAAACAGTAAAAGGCGAAAAATATCTTTATTTGGTAAAAAGCATTTGGGATTCTAAAAAAAACACCTCAAAACAAGAGACAATCAAGTATCTAGGCAAAGCATCCGAAATCACAAAAGATGACATACCTCCAGATTACAGGAATGATAAGAAAATAATTGCATATCTTTCATCAATAGATACTTTTTCAATAGAAGAAAAAGAAGAACTACTGACAAAACTAAAAACCCAACTCTATCGACATTTAATCAGGGGCGATTTTGATTCAACAAAGCAACTTTACGACACATACTCACTAGCATCAGGAATTCCAAGCTTTTTTGAAAAGATTCTCACTCCAGTAATGTATCAGATAGGAGATATGTGGGCAAAAAACCGGCTCGGAATTGCAGACGAGCATGTGGCAAGCAACATAGCAAACACTCTTGTTAAGATGATAAACAGCAAATACACAGACATGCCAACCAAGAAGAAAATTGTGATCTGCGTTCCGGAAGGAGAAGAACACAATCTTGGTGCCAACATTCTTGAAACTCACCTATCTAGTATTGGGCATCACGTTTACAACCTAACCCCAACGGAACCTCATGATTC
This sequence comes from archaeon, assembly GCA_021824845.1. Classification (GTDB taxonomy): domain Archaea; phylum Thermoproteota; class Nitrososphaeria; order Nitrososphaerales; family Nitrosopumilaceae; genus Nitrosotenuis. The sequence continues at coordinate 12,152 of JAKAJY010000104.1, read as the reverse complement.
TATTGTTAATTTTATTGGATCTACAAAGCCAGATTCTATTATTGTTTCAATCACATTGGAGGACAACATAAAACCAGGGCAAAGACTGGTAAAAAAAATACGGGATCGCTTCGATGTACCAGTTTATGTTGGAGGCCAAGCCATAAAAGACGATCAAGTGCGGTTTGAAAATGCCCAGATAATTCGTGACACTAGCCTTAAGAACATAGCCAAAATAATCACAACCAAAAAATGATCATAACTAAGAATTTTGCAAAATTCGATTATGAGCAGATATTCTTAATTTGTGTGGAATTTGGCATTTTTGCATAAAGAAGAAAATATGTCTGCCTAACAAGATATGTTTTTTGAAATCTCTCAGTGAAATCTTCCAATAATAACAGAACGTCATTGAGTGTTTCTTTGCCCGTTCTGTAATCAGATATCATTTTGAGTATTTTGGATTTTTCCTCTTTAGTCAGATCATTTTTGAAGTATCCAAATATTTTCTGTAATACGTTTGCATGGGATTTTATTGTCGGCTCGTTTTTGAGGACAGTCTCAAGATATTCCCCATACCTTTCAAGAATAGTGGATAATGGTAGGGTTTCGTGGTTTGCAATCAGATTTCCCAGTATTCGAACATGACTAGGATTATGGGCCATTAGTAAGAACTTGTTAATGGAATGAAAATGCATTATGGCATTGATATCAGCATTGTTTTTGATTTCTGCAAAACTCTTTCTTACAAATCCAGAGATCTGCTGATAAGTCAATGATTCATCAGGGTGGATTTTTGAGATGTCCAATAGATAATTAGCTCAAAAACAATATTTTAAGCAGATAAGGCAGACAAAGAAATTAGCACTAGGTACTGAAAGGCAAATGTTTCAGCAACGGGTACGATAAGAATTTGTATTATAATCAACAAAACCCATCATGGGAAAATTCTCCAAAGTCGAGCCTTCTTACATCTCAAAGGACGGATGCCGCCTGGTTTGGGAGGGAATCGATGAGGATGACTCTGATGTTGTAGTTCTAAACAAGGACGAGCTGGACTCACTCACCGAGATACTATCAAAAAACTCTACAGGTAAAGTCGAGCTAGAAGACGAGTTCAGTACCATTCTGATAAACACAGACACCACCCAATTTCGGCTAAAGGACTCCAAGATGCTGGAGGTAAAGACCAGTACCATGACAAAGGCCATACTGGAATACAAAAAGGTCCCACACGTACCAAAGCCAATCAAGATTTACCCAAAGGAATTCCTTCCATCAATCCAAATAGAAAAGGAAGATTCTGAGAAAAAACAGCTGGATGCAGTCCTAAAATCAAAGGCAAAAAAAGGCATCTCGGAAACCGACCTGTTTAGGATATTATCCACCAGACGCTCTACTAGAAACTTTGATTCCTCAAAAATAATAGAGCAATGGCAGGTGGACAAGATACTGGCAGCTGCCGATACCGCACCCACTGCTGGCAACTTTCAGGGCTTTGAGGTCTTTTATGTCAAAAACAAGGAGGTAAAAAGAAGACTAGTTGAGGCTGCAAACAACCAGCCATACGTGAATGCGCCAGTTGTTTTGGTGTTTTGCATGGACCCAGCACGGGTAAAGATGAACTTTAGGCCAGAGATCTTGGCAAAATTCTCACTACAAGACGCAACTCTGGCAGCTGCATATTCCCAGCTTGCGGCATCCGCGTTAGGATTGAGCTCAATTTGGATTGGCATGATCAATGAGGAAAAGGTTCAGCAGATTCTTCAAACTGAGCTGAGGCCGTCATCGATTCTTTGCATTGGATATCCGCAAAAGAGTCGTCCTCCAAAGTCCAGGCGAAAGCTAAAGGACTTGGTTCGAGTCATAGAATAAACTCTCCAATATTTGTCTTTGATATTACTATATCAGGAAATATCTTTTTTATGATTCCTGCCATGTAACCAAGCGATGTCTTTACGCCATTTGTTTTTTCCGGATCAGTTCCAGGGTATAGCCGGATGGTTGTCTTTTGCTCTTTTGCAAATATCTCAATTAGAAATTGTTGGTTTTTCTCATCAATTACAATGGTGGGGACCAGTGCAGACTTTTTGCTCTGAGATAAAAACAAGTCATTTAGCTTGATTATACATGGTTGTTTTGTCACAAACGGAACAAATCCAGAATACAAAACGCCCAGATCTATCGTTCCATCAAATACAACGTGAGGCATCTTAATTTGTTGCTGACGGTCTGTGCCTTGCCTTTGATCGAAGTCTCGAGCCACAGCAAGGGCAGCTAATTGTATCAACTCGCAGATACAAAGAACATGTGCTACATCGCTTTTGTCCCACATCGTATCGGAATCCATTTGCGGTTCGCTCTGCCTTGTAATCGGTGCAGATTCCCTTACAGATTGTGGACATGACATACTTTAGGCTCGATTTTATTTAAGCGCGGAATGATTTTGTGCCCTAGTGCCAACCAAACAAAACAGGGAAAAAATTAGCACTAGACAATAATTTTGTCACTAGTTTATATAAGAAATTCGCAAAATCACATCAATGAAACATCAGTACACAATCAAACTTGCAGCTTTGATCGTAGCAACTTGTTTGGTCTTTAGCGTTAGCATGTCTGCATCAGTATATGCCGAGGATGCAAAAAAGACAAAAGAATCTAAAAAAGATTCCAAAAAAGACGCAAAAAAGGATGCAAAGAAAGACGCCAAGAAAGAAAAGAAGACTGTAAAAAAGACAATCAAAAAAGAAGCAAAGCCAATAACAGAAACAAAACCAATAACAGCCGAACCAGCAGCACCGGTTGTTGTTCTAGTGGATCCGATGCAGGAAAAGCTAAATGCCTGCAAAGCAAAGGAGACACAACGAGATCAATATGAGTGTGAGAAAGCCCTAAAGACAAGCCAAGGATCAAGCGAGTTCAAATCAAAGGCAACCTCTACCACAATAGGCCCAGTCACGTTCTATTATGCAGGCGCAACCGTTGAAAAAAGCGGTGGACAAGACATTGTAAATTTGAGATTCCTAGTTGAGAACACTGGCTCTAAAGAAAATGTCTCTCTATACTGCACTGGTCCTGCGGTTTGTAACTATGACATCTCAGACGGTACAACCACATACAAGTACGCCTCGCAAGACTTTACCAACGGGCAAATCGTGCTAAAGCCTGGAACATCTAGGACCTTTAACATGTTGTTCGGTCCTGCAATTGGCTATGGCAGCTATGTAGAGTTTGAGTTTGATCCATCAAAGCAGTACACGTTTAATGTAAAAGAGCCGTGGGGTTCTGGAAGCATTCCATTGAACCTAAAATAACCCCTTTTTCTTCTTAAATTATGATATTTTCCGCACTCAAAGCCGGGCTGGTTTTGTTTGCATTTAGTGGCCTGATCTTTGGATTTATGATACCATACGAAGAAGCAGACGCAGTCAAGGCATCAAAGGTAAAGACCTGGAAATATGGCGCAAAGACAAAGGGAATTGTATGTGGGGACAAGATCTGCTCTGAGAAATACAAATCACAATGAACCAAAAAATCAGAGTAAATCCACTTGATATCTTATTATGGAATGGCAGGCATTCCGGAAAGGATGTCGTAAACATCTACACCAAATTCTCCCCAATGATGCAGATTGGAGCTAATACCAAGATGCTGAATTTTGGTTTATGGAAAAATTCCACCACCTTACCTGATGCACAAAAAGAAATGTCAGAATATGCCGCAGACTTTGGCGAGTTTTCTTTGGCAAGCAAGGTCTTGGATGTGGGTAGTGGGTTTTGCATTCCAGCCACAATCTGGAAGGAGCGATTCCCTCATCTGGATGTATTTTGCCTTGATGTAAATTTTTCAGAGCTAAACAACGGCAGCAATCATGTGATATCTCAGATAAACTCGTCCTCAAACAACATTCCGTTTGCGGAAAAGTCATTTGATAGAATAATTGCACTGGAATCCGCACAGCATTTTGTGCCACTGGAGAAATTCTTTAGCGAGGCACGGCGAGTCTTATCAGATGACGGTAATCTAATCCTGGCAATTCCGGTAACTAGGGACTCGTCCGCACTAAGACTTGGCATACTAAGTATCACATGGCTCTCAAAGAAATACACAGAAAACCATGTTCTGAATGTGATAAAACAGGCCGGATTTAGCCTCAAAAATCAGGAATCTATTGGAAATTTGGTGTATGAGCCGTTTGCCAACTATTACATGCAAAATAGAGATTCCCTCAAAGAAAAACTGGTCAGTACCTATTCCAGAAACGTGGAGAATCTGACCTTCAAGTCCATGAAAAAGATGAAGGAATTATCTGAGAAGAAGATAATTGATTATCTATTACTCAGTCTGCAAAAAGACTAACTGGTAATTTTTTGCGCAAACCTAACACCTAGTGCACCCATCACACCGCCAGATATTATCAAAAACGGTGCAACCAAAGGTACAAGCTCAAAGTAGATCTGAGATGTAAGGCTTGGCCACATCAGCTTGTCTAGTGTGACCTCATTGTACGTGTACGTTATGAGTGGATAATACAGAAAATAAAACACGCTACCAAAGATCGTGCCAGCTAGCATGACATGTTTTGAGGTTTTAGATTTTGATAATACATAATCACCCAGTATGATCGGAATGATGTTTGCAAGGTAAAACGGTATGGTGTGAATTAGGGTGTGGTTTGGAATGATGGCACTGAGTGTCATTATTCCCAAATATGATGCACCAACTAAAGATGCGGTACCGAATCTATTCTTTGAGAGAATTGCCGAGCTTGTCAGAATTACTGTAATCAAAAACGGATATGTCACAGCTGCAAAACCTGCAGCAAACATTGGATTTGGGTTGAAATCAAAATAGTCTGTTTTTGAGAATGGTAGTGAAAATGAATAGAACAGGCCAGTTATTGAGAACCAGACAGGAATCATAGAAACCACTATGACGAATCGATTTGGCTTGTCAGTTTCCCTTAGGAAGGCCTTGACATTGGCCAAAGCCCCGATGCTGGTCAGACCCATGCCTGCAATCAATACCAAGTGAGGCGGGCTGAGCAGTCCATCTAGTCCAAATGTAGAATGCCATACAAAATCAATCGGTCCTGCCGCAAGTAATGATGCAATCCCTATTGTGATGATTTTGATTCCTCTACTGTACTGCGATGGTTTTCCGGACTTTTGCCAGCTAGCAAATAACAGGACAAACCCCAATAAAGCAATGCCAACGCCGGAATACAGAATTGCGTGTGGCGGTGCAAAGAATGTCTCTGGCTTGTTTAGAATATGGTTTGTAATGTCCCAGCTTCCTCCACTTGTTACCAAGATGATTCCAATACTTGTCACAGTGTTTGCTATTTTGAATAACTGAGAATAATCCAACGATTTGGTAGTAAATTCTGGCCTCATTGTATCACCTATGGTATGACCTCGACAGTATGTTCCAATACGAATTCGTTCTGATGGTCTATTGTACCATCTAATGGAAAGTGTGAAAGATTATTGATGTGTGGCATTGCGACAGTCTTGCTGTATACGGTAAAGACTCCGGTTTGTGTAGGTGTGATCTGTAATGTCATAGAGTGAGCCAGCCCCGGCTTTGCTGGCCTATTGTATGCCTCAATGAACGAATACTTTGACTGAGTTATAGTTTGGCCGCCGGTATAGTCAGTACCTATTTGTTGTTCTGGTAGGAATAATTTCGGTGATTGTAAAAAATCATATGATTTGATTTGTATGTTGTCTAGGTTTTGGTTTTGCGGAAACTCTACCGTTACTGTCTGCAAGTCTGCCTCCTCACCATTGTTTGTCGTAGTTATTGACAACTCAAATGACTCACCAAGGCGTATTTGCGATGTAGATAGTGTAACCTCAATTGACGGTTGAGGCGCTGCAACCGGAACATCCTGATAGGTTTGCGGAAATACAGCAAAATTGAGCGCAAAATAGGCACCCATTACGCATGCAACAATCAAGTATAGATTTTTCAATTTTATTTCTTTTCCAGGTCTAAGAGTGCTTTTGCCTGCTTGTAGTGGACCTCATCAATCATTCTGCCATCAACTACGGTAGCACCCTTTCCTTTCTTTGTAGACTCTTCATATATTGAGCAAACCTTTCTTGCCCAGTCCAGCTCGGACTTGTTTGGTGCAAACAATTCATGACAAGGTATGATTTGATCAGGATGAATTATTGATTTGCCGGAATAGCCAAGACTTTTTCCAATAATACAGTCTTGCTTTAGGCCTTCCAAGTCCTTGAGATCCTGCCAAATTGCATCGATTGTCAAAACACCTGCCGCTCTTGAATCTAATGGAATTTTTGCGCGTGCATATTTTGCGCCCTCGGATTGCTTTGTGTATTCTATTCCCATGTCGTTTAGAAGATCAAAGACGCCAAACACGACTGCCGGAATTCTCTTGCTGCTTTTTGCTATCTCATGTGTATTGACTACGCTCTCGGCAGATTCAATCGATGGTATTACAAAAAGAGGTTTTAGCTTTCTTTTTTTCTCAAGGGATTTGATAATTTTGATGATTTTTCCTAGCTCTTTTGCACTGTTTACCTTTGGGATTACGATTCCATCCAGTCCCTTTTGGACTATCTCGGAGAGATCATCTGGGATTTTGCCAGAGATTGGCGAATTTGTCCTAACATAGATACTGGAAGAATACGAATCGCGCGATTTTAGTGCATCCCGAATTAGTTTGCGAGCATTTTTCTTCTCAGGATCAGGCACGGAATCCTCCAGATCAAAGCAGACAATGTCGGATTGGATGGTTTTTGCTTTTTCTAAGAAACGCGGATTGTTCCCAGGTACAAACAAGAGGCTGCGGTAGAGCCTTGCCAAGAATTTAGACGCCTTCTGGCTTCATCAGGATTTTGCCAAAGAGGCCTTTTCCTGTCAACATCTTTGTGTGGGCTTCGGCTGCTTGCTCAAAGGTGTACACAGAGTCAATGACGGATTTTATCTTGCCTTTGCCCATCCAGTAGAGGCCATCCTCTAGTTCTGCTCTTGTTCCTTGTGTAGAACCCAGAATGTTTGTTCCCTTGAAGAAGATGTGTCGCAGATCTGTCTTTGCGTCATATCCAGTTGTTGCACCACATGATACCAGTGTTGCACCATACTTTAGTAGTGTTAGTTGTGGGTTCCAGTGAGTCTCACCAATGTGATCAAATGATACATCGATTCCCGGCACTCCGCCAGATGATTTTGAGATTTCTTTGGTAATCTTGTATACTTCTTTGCTCCAATCTGGGTTTCTGTGATCCACTGCAAAGTCTGCGCCAAGTTGCTTGCATTTTTCCAGCTTGTCACCAGATGCAGTAGCAATAACTGTGCATCCATACAGTTTTGCAATTTGAATACCATAAGAGCCGACACCAGAACCACCACCCATAATTAGTACAGTTTGGCCTGGCTTGATTTTGGCTCTGCCAACTAGCATGTGCCATGATGTCAATAATGTCATTGATGCAGCTGCCGCATCATCGTATGATACGTTGTCTGGAATCTTTAGTACATTTACCTCTGGCAGGTGTGTGATTTCCTGATATGCACCCCAAGTTGGACCAGTCTGAAATCCCCAGATGGTTCTTTTGATACAATCAAATTCACGACCGTCAGTGCATGCCTTGCATACACGACATGACATGTTTGAATGTGATACTACTCTGTCGCCTATTTTGATGTTGGTTACGTCTTCGCCTACTGCGATTACGTCACCTGCGGCATCAGAGCCTGAAACATGTGGTAATGGAACTGCTACTGGAACACCTCTCATTCCCCAGATATCATTATAGTTTAGAGCAGCTGCCTTTACCTTGAAAATAACCTCGTTTGATTTTGGTTTTGGATCTGCTATGTCTTTGACTTTGAGAATTCGTGCATAATTATCGTCTGGCGCATATTCATCATAGACTACTGCCTTCATGGTTTTTGCTCTTGCGAACCCCTAATTATATTTTATTTGTATTTATCTTCTCTCTATTTTGAAATCACGTTTTGGCTGCTGAACAGATAGCAGTATTTGTTTTAGCTGATCATCGGAGATTTGCGATCGGAGCTTGCCCTGTGACGCCATACCAATAAGATAGTTCTCGACAACTCCTGCCAGCTCCGGCTTTACCATTCTAACATTGTTTAGTCTAAGTCTTGCCTCTGGAGATAATAGTTGTTTTAGAATCATGTCTTTTTGTGCCATAATCTCTTCGTCGCTTGGTCGATTTGGATCGCCTTGATCGTAGCTCAAAGGATATCACTAGGAATAGATTTTGAGTAGTGGGTTTTGCACTGCAAGCTCATCCAGTATGTCAGATGCTAGTCTGTCTAGTTTTTTCATTCCGGCATGAGTAACCACTCTGCCTTTTCCTTGTACTTTTTCGACATAGCCTAGTTTTTCAAGCTCCTGAATTGCGTTTCGAATGATTGCTCCTCCTGCGTCGCGGTGGTGTGAGAATGCATATCCAACTGCCTTGGATCCGCCATAATCGATTCTAAGGTCGTTTACGCCGATTGGGCCGTGCAGGTATATCTTTCTAAATATGGATGCACATCTGGTGTACCACCATTCCTTTTCTTGTGGAGGTCGTACTGCATGCGAGCCTGTCTTTACATATGAGGCCCAGTCCGGTTTTCCAATATTTTCCGACTTGAGCAGTGATGCTAGTCTTGATATCAGAACATCTGCTGGTACATCGTAGGCTTTTGCCATGTGAAAGTCAACCTTTCAAATCGTCTTATATTCATTTAGGTTGTGAGATGACTTTGCGATACGTATGATTGCAAAATTGACACGTTATCCTAATTGATTTTAGAGCCGATCTGCCGACTCGTACTCGGGCGTTTGCGCCGGGAGGAATGAATGACTTGCATTTTTTGCAAAACTGCATTCTAATTTCATATGGTAATCTGACTCGGTATTTTGTGCTAATTTTTTTTGCAAGGCCTGCTTGTTTTTGGGCAAGCTCGGGATCAGATAGAACGTTTGATTGGGCCTCTTTTAGTATGATTTGGATTCTCTCCAATGCTATTTGTTTTGGGCTCGGCTTCACTAGTTTTTGATTATGATATCGAGTCTAAAAAATCGATCATATCTTAATATGGCTGGGCCAAGCTGTTTTTAAAATCAGACAAATGCAAACAAAAACTCTCAGAATAAATCCAAAGAATCCATCCATTTCTCAGATAAGGCAGGCAGCCAAGATAATAAAATCAGGTGGTGTAGTTGCGTTTCCAACCGAAACAGTCTATGGTCTTGGCGCAAACGCACTGAATTCAAAATCTGTGAGAAAAATATTTGCAGCCAAAGGCAGACCATCGGACAATCCGCTCATAGTCCACATATCCGATATAGCAGAGGTAGGCATTTTGGCAGATAGCATACCAAACACGGCATATGATCTGATGGAGAGATTCTGGCCAGGACCACTCACCATAGTATTGAAAAAATCAAAAATCGTTCCAAAAATAGTCACCGGCGGACTAGATACTGTCGCAATCAGGATGCCAAAAAACAAAATAGCTCAAGGGTTAATCAGAGAGGCCGACGTGCCAATTGCAGCTCCTTCTGCAAACGTTGCCGGCAGGCCCAGCCCTACTACGGCAAAGCATGTCAAAGAGGATCTGTCTGGAAAAATAAGTCTGATCATTGATGGTGGGCCCACCAAAATAGGAATCGAATCTACTGTAGTGGATTTGTCCAAAAAGACTCCAATGTTGTTGAGGCCTGGCAGTGTCACCCTAGAACAACTACGGGAAATAGTCGGAGCAGTGAGGATTCATCCAATCATATTCGGTAAAAAGACAAAAACTATCCATCGCTCACCGGGAATGAAGTATCGGCATTATTCTCCCAATGCCAAAATAATTCTAGTAGAGGGTGCAAATGCGAACCAGAAAATCTCACAATTATTGCGCCAATACAAAAAGCAGGGAATGCGAGTCGGCATACTGAGCATGAAGAAAAACAATGCCAAATCAGACCTGACCAGATTTGTCGGCTCAAATCCCAACATGATTGCAGCAAATCTCTTCAAGTCATTTAGGGAATTTGATGAAAAGAAAATCGACATCATCTTGGCGCAGGGAATCAGCCAAAAGGGGCTAGGCCTTGGAATAATGAACCGCTTGGGAAAAGCAGCCTACAAGAAAATCAGGGCTTGAGTGATTGCAATATCGATACCATCCAGCCTAAATGGCATTATACAAAAAATGAAAATGAGGGCATTAGCTTTCTATGGTTGCGCGCAACATCCAAGCAGTCTTTTCATGCTTTTCCATTAGCTGCGTTAGAAAGTCCTCCGTTCCATCATCATCCACATCATCACATATCTCGATTGCCTTGCGTAGGCTGCGGATCACTGCTTCATGATCGGCCAAAAGATTTGCAATCATGGTTTTGGCAGATGGGTATTCTCCTGGATGCTCCTTTAGTGTTGTCGCTTTGACAAATTCTGCAAGCGTTGCTGGAGTTTTTCCACCCAATGCTCGGATTCGCTCTGCTACATCATCAATGTCTTCGTCTATTGCGGAATATTGTTCTTCGAATAGTTTGTGGTATTGCGCAAAGTCTTCTCCGGTTACGTTCCAGTGATAGTTTTTGGTCTTTGTGTACAAGACGTATTGGTCTGCCATAACATCAGACAGAACTGAGATGACTTTGGTGTGTGCCTCTGGAGACAATCCAATGTTTATTTTGTCCATTAATCACAATTAGTGATTACAGTATACAATGTTTACTAGAATAGGTGCGGCCGCCGGGATTTGAACCCGGGTAACGGGATTGGAAGTCCAGCGTACTACCAGGCTATACTACGGCCGCACAAAGTTGAAACGTTTTGCGCCTACATAAAAATGGTTTTTTCATACTCGTACAAAGTGCGTGCAACCACCACATGTGCTTCCAGTGGATTATCATCAACGGATAGTAGCGAGTCGATTCTTTTTTTGGTAGAATCAAAGAATTCGCCTTTTGGAAAGCCACCAATCACAAGACAGGTCTCATCAGTGCATGTCTTTGCCACCTGCGAATAGGTGCTCGGCTCCCCTTCTTGGGACAGTCCGATTACCTGATCTGGTGCTAGCTTGTCAATTAATCTGGAAAATGTCATGTTTTGCATCTCAAATAATTTCTGATCATCTGATTTTATTACTCGCTGCTCAAAGAGTTGCTCCATTATTCCTGCAAATCTATGATAGGATTTTGGGAATCGAACCCTCTCGCCTACTGTTATGACCTTGTCATCTATTGTATGGACATACACTGAAACCTCGTCTTCTTCATACAACGGTATGGTGCAGGCCTCAAGCAGGCAAAAATGCACCAAGTCCGGTCGTCCGCGCTTTATCTCATTTTTTAGGCCTTTCATTGCACCAAAGTGCCACGAATTATCCAATAAAATTTCGGATGGTCTTTTTCCCATTTTTCTACAGTATGATGTAATGGCGTTGTGATTGTACAGCTCCTTTGGAACCAGTTCCAGTGATGCCTCAGCTATTACCAGAGATAACATCTTAGCTTGCCCGGATCTGGTTTTTTAGCTCAGACCAGCCAGATTTTGCAGAATTGTCAGTCTTGATCAGACCAGCATTACAGGTGTAGCTGCCCAGTCTTTCCCGGACATATTGATCATTGTTTGTAAGAGATACCGTGGAGGACTCGTCAAACTTTTGATCTATTACACAACTTCCCGCAGGCCTATCATATGTTCGGTACCAGTTGAAAAACTCTATCTTGGAATGGTTTTCTCTGTAAAAGTCATATGCCAGTTTGATAAATTCCGCCTGATTTTGCTCAGAACCATTAATGTCACTTGCCGTGCTCCAGCTAAGCTCAAAGAACGCTATCTGATTGTTTGGGACTAGTTCCAGTGTCTTTTGCAGGTCTGCCTGCGCTTCTGCAGGCGTTTTTGTGATATCATTGATTCTATCCACGGGTAGATATGTAAATGCCACGAAGTCGCCAGTCTCTGCAAATTCAGTTACATAGTTCTGCAGATTCTTGTTAAGGACGTTGTTTAGTGAGAATGCGTTTCCTATTTTTACACCGGGATGTTTTTGCTTTAGTTCTGCGTAAATGTTGTTAAAGGATTCCTTGTATAGTCCGACGCTTCCTTCCGCGTCATCAAAGTAAGAGTCAAGCTGCGCGCCAATTATCACACTATCAATTACACCATCATATCTGG
>JAKAJY010000090.1 GCA_021824845.1 archaeon | reverse complement strand
TCAGTTGGTTTTGTTAGCGGGATTTCATGAAGCTTCATGTTTACGGTTTTTAGCTCTTCTTCAAGTTGGGCCAAATATTTGCGGTTTGCCTTAACTTGGCCGGCCAGTTCTTCAAGATAGGCAAAATCAGACATGGCTTCTAACTAAACTGGTGCACTACATCCATGAGTGACTGCTTAAAATCTTCAGTGGTAAGGCCCCATCTGCCATACTCATCCTTGTATCCATCCCAGGCCTCTTCTGCTTCTCTTGCAATCTCCAAGATCTTTGGCCCTATTGCCTTGGTGTTAACCAGTATGGTGATGTTTGCCTGTTCTTTGTCCATGATTGGAATCTTGATGAATATCATTCTAGAATCCTCAATGTTGAATCTCTCTTTGATCAATCTCTTGAGAATCTCGCGTTCTTTGATGTCAAATTCGCCCTTTACTTTGACTAGAGCACAGCAAGAGTCCTTTGGTCCGCCGTGGTTTCTAATGTCGGTTTCATCGATATCAAACAGTATGGCGTCTTGCTTTTTGTTGATATTATCTATGATGCTATCCATTGTGTTGTGCTTGTTGCCAGACAAGGTGTTGAGATTCCACTGGTCTTCATCGGGCAGAATTGGTATGACCCATGGAATGGCAAACTTGGGGCGTTTGGTTGCAAGCCAAGTCCTATAGTTGGACATGTCCCATTCTGTTTCTCTTGCAAATGAGGATATGAACATGGAGATTGCGTTTGCCGCAATTAGATTCATTCCCTTGTAGTCCTTCCATCCAACTTCGTGCTCCTTTGGCAGATCATCAATGATTGATGGAATTTTTTCTACTCGTTTTTCGTACTTGTGTGCAACCTCTCGGAGTCTTTTGTTTGCAAACAAAATAGAACAATCAGAGTATTTGATTTGGTATTCCAGATTCATCACAATGTTGATAGCAGCTGCTTCCAGAATTACTGGGTCCCATCCAAATTCTGGCAGCAGTCCCAGTGTGGCAATTGTTGCATGTTCTTTGGTGTTGCTTTTGATAAATTCAATAAAAGAGCAGGCAAATGAGCTTCCAGTTCCACCACCCATTGCAAAAGGTACTGTATAACCTCTGACTGGCTCTGGGGATAATGCGGATAATTGCTTTGCAAAGTCCCATTTCTGAGTGACCTCGTTTTTGAATCGAGAGCGTCCTTCTGCCCAGTTTCTTGCAGCACCACCAGCTCCGTGAATTACGTGTTTGTCTCGCAGAGCGAACAAGTCAGGATATGATTGCAAGATGAGATTTGCGGCCCTTGGGTCCAGATCAACCAGTAATGCCCTAGGAATTAGCGGTGTTTCTCCACCAGTATATGCGCCTGGGAATCTTAGAATGGTGCTGCCGTATCTTTTTAGAATTCGAGACTCGTCTTTTGCGTCCTTTAGGACCGGCTTTAGCGGGTCTGCACCGACATCAAGTAGTAACCTACGATATGTTTCTGCTCCAAGACCAATTCCACAATGGCCAAAACAAGTCATCAGTACTGGTGCTGGCGGTAACGGAGCATTAGGTTGCGACATGTCTAGATGTGTTTCCCTTGGAGTTTAACTTGGCTGACTAAACAAAATCGAGCGACTGCTTGATCGTTGTAGACATGCCTCATGAGAATAACATTGCCTGAATGAATTTAACCATTAAGTAGGAATTATCCGTAGTATACGAAGTGTAGAATCAGAAATAATCTGTGATTGTTTTTTGTTTTAACATTTTTAGAATTGTTCCTTTTGAGAGCCATTCGTTTTTGCTAATGCTCATCTGTTTGCATGCCAGATTAATTCCCTGATCTAGTGTATCTACCATAATTGGCATTTTGTTCATTGCAGCTCGAATTGCTTCCCTTACCTGCCACACTCCAACTGGGACTGCATAGTCTGGTCTGATCTCTCTTAGAACCAAGACGCCGGCTTGTTTCTTTTTTCTTGCCAAATATTCTGCAACCCCAAGCTTTGCCGCATAATATGCACCTGCAATGCTTGGATAGTGATCAATTCCGTTTGCATCTTCGGCATCGGCTCCAAATCCTATTGCTCCCTTGTCTGTATGCCAAGCTTCCTCCATCTCAAACATCCAGCGGTGTGGAAACAGCAAAACCGAAAACAAATTTCCCAAATGCTCGTGTGTAAAAACAAGAATCGAGTCCAGCTCGGAATAGTCCAAAATCTCTGAAACCAGGTTATTTGATATCATATCATCTGTTGCAGTAATGCTCCATCGTGTCGGCACCAGCTTGCGCTGCTTGCCAAACATCCCAATGGAAAAGCATTTTTGGATTTTTGATATCTCTATTCCCGAATTGTACAGTTGTAGTACGGCATCCTCTGCTTTTAGGTCCGTATCATAGTATGTCTTTTCTATGGGTTTTGATGTTGACATGCCGGAAAATTTGGCGGATTTTATCTCACCTATTGGTCCAAACGGCGCAGACTCGCCATCAATTGATGTTATTGGTGCGGTGTTTTTGTAAAATATAATATCGGAATCAGGTGTGTTTTGTGACATTGCCAATTCCTGTAGATTTTCTATGTATCGTCCCTGCGGATTATTCACAGAAACATTTTGAGTTCCTCGCACCAGTTTTAATCTGAAATTTACAATCTCCTCCAAAGATTTACCGAGCCACTTTTCAGGGGCATCAAGCAAACTGGTATCACCATGTATTGGCGGCACCATTGGTCCAACTCCAACCTTTGGATAGCCAAATGAGCCAACAAAAACAGACGGCGGACTAGAACCTGAAATAGAATTTGATGAAAATAGATTACCATATTTTGAGAGATATTCATTCCAGTGCTTTTCCATAGATTTACGAATCTCTGCGGCAGTTGATTCCATGAAGTGGTTCTGGATTTGATCATATTTAGCGTCACTTGTTGATCGAGTGCTACACAAAAATGACATATTATAGAATCAAATAGTAAAGTCAAATGAGAATAGTATCTTTTCTTCCAAGCGCAACGGAACTCATCTTTGAGCTTGGTGCGGGAGATGATCTGGTTGGCGTCACTCATGAATGCCTTTACCCAGAACAAGCAAAGCAGAAACCAAGAGTCATCAGTTCGGTTTTTGATCCAGAGACAATGTCCTCACTACAAATAGATGAAAAAATAACTGAGCTTGCAAGGACCGGGCAGCCAATTTTCCTAGTGCAAGAAGAAAATATCAAAAGAGCACAGCCAGACTTGATAATAGCCCAAGGAACATGTGCTGTTTGCTCTGCTTATACTAATGAGGTAAATCATGCGCTAGAGATTTTAGAGAAAAGACCACAAGTTGAAGTGCTAGACCCACACAACATTGATGATATTTTGTCTAGTGTTAGAATGATTGCAAAGAGAATCAGAAAGGAGATTCAAGGTGAGAAACTAGTCGAATCATTGCAAAAAAGAATTAATCACATAAAGAATGTAAATCACCAAAATAGGCCAAAGGTATTGTGCATAGAGTGGGTTGAGCCATTTTTCACATCTGGTCACTGGGTTCCGCAAATGGTAGAGATTGCAGGCGGTCAAAATCTAGTTAGTTCAACTGGCGAGCACTCGAGAAAGATGACAATTGATGAGGTCATGCTGTCGGATCCCGACATCATAATCATGATGCCGTGTGGATTTGACACAAAGCGAACCATCACAGAATGCACAAAATCATTATCATCAGACCCAAAATGGCAGAACCTGCGTGCGGTAAAAAACCACAACACGTATGCAGTTGATGCAAACTCGTATTTTTCCAAGCCAAGCATT
>JAKAJY010000077.1 GCA_021824845.1 archaeon | reverse complement strand
CCCACCCAGCACCAAAAACGGTACAATATCTGCTGGTGCTCCGACCTTGTAGTGAACGTCATGGAGAGGTTGAGCAAGAGCAAATACATCTAGCGGCGCAAAAAGAACACATCCAAGCGCAATTAGAAAAAGTGCTAGCCTCATAGTACGATAGTACTACACATAAAGTTTAATCACTTGTTTGTTTGAAAAGCACAGCAAGCACTTAATGTATTTGTTTTTTTAGATCATCAAACGCAGTCTGGATTTCAGATACTGCTGCCCCATCTTCCAGAGTACTGATATCGCCGATTTTCTCATTGGATGCAATTGCTTTCAAGAGTCTCCTCATTATCTTGCCACTCCTAGTCTTTGGTAATTTGGATACAAAATAGATGGCCTGTGGTGTTGCGATTGCGCCAATGTCTTTACGTATTGTTTCTACGATTGCTGCCTTTAGCAAATCATTAACAGACACACCTTCCTTTGGAACCAAAAATGCAATGATTACTTCACCCTTGATATCATCAGGTATGCCACAAACGGCTGCCTCCGATATTGAATGGTTTGATACAAGACTGCTTTCAAGCTCTGCAGTTCCTATTCTGTGCCCCGCCACCTTTAGTACATCATCAGCCCTTCCCAAGAGCCAAAAATATCCGTCCTTGTCTTGAACAGCATAATCACCTGTATAGTACGAGTTTTGGTATTTTGACCAGTATACGGTTTTGTATTTTTCATCATCGCCCCACAGTGTGATCAGCATCCCAGGCCAGGGCTTGCGAATTATCAGATATCCCTTGGTGTCTTGAGGAACCGAATTGCCAGATTCATCTACTATGCCCAAATCCACGCCAGGTATGGCAAATGCTCCAGAGCCCGGCTTTAGGGGAATGGTCTCAAGGCCTGGTAGCGGTGAGATCATCATGCCACCGGTTTCGGTCTGCCACCACGTATCTATGATTGGGCATTTTGATTTGCCGATTATCGCATAATACCATTTCCAGACCTCGGGATTGATTGGCTCGCCAACGCTTCCAAGCAGTCTCAGTGATGAGAGATCATACGATTTTGGAATTGCATCTCCAAATTTCATGAACATTCGCAGTGCAGTTGGTGTGGTGTATAGTATGGTGATTTTGTAGCGTTGGATTAGATCCCACATTCTTGCAGGGCTTGGATAGTCGGGCGCACCCTCATACATCACTTGGGTTGCGCCACAGATTAGTGGACCATATGCAACATAGCTGTGCCCCGTGACCCACCCAATGTCGGCTGAGCAAAAATACACATCAGAATCCTTGATGTCAAATGCCCACCTAAATGTAGCAGATATGTGAGTTAGGTATCCGCCAGTATCATGGAGTACTCCTTTTGGCTTTCCTGTTGTTCCCGAAGTATACAAAATGTACAACGGGTTAGTCCCATCTAGTGGCTTCGCAGGACAAACGGGTGACGCGTTTTGCATTATTTCATCCCAGAACAGATCCCTGCTTTGAGTGGAAATCGGATTACCCACTCTTTTTAGTACTAGAACATTTTGGACAAAATCCAGATCACATATTGCAGAATCAATGACTTCCTTTAGCTTGACAATGTTTCCGCGTCGATATCCACCGTCAGCAGTTATGACTATTTTTGATTGAGAATCAATTACCCTGTCCTTGATAGATTGGGCAGAAAAGCCAGAAAATATCACAGTATGGATTGCCCCAATTCTTGCACATGCCAAAATCGACATGATTAGCTCCGGTACCATCGGGAGGTATATTGTGACTCTATCACCTGTTTTTACTCCTAGTGACTTTAGGGCATTTGCCAGCCTTTGGGTCTGATCCAATAACTCGCCATATGTGATAGTTCGACGTTCTTGGTTTTCCCCCTCCCAGAAGATGGCAGTTTTGGTTGGATTTTGCACATCCAGTGCATTGTATGATGCGTTGATTTTACCCCCAACAAACCATTTTGCAAACGGTGGATTCCATTGGAGCGGTACAGTCCAAGGCTCAAACCAGTGCAGTTTTTTTGCTTGAGACTCCCAGAATTTCACATAATCGTTTGATGCATCTTTGCGGGTTTTGGTGTCATTATTGCCAAGTCCAATAAGATAAGAGTCCACGAAATAAAATACAGATTTGGTGGTTTCTAAATTTTTAGAAAAAAGGGATTTTGTGCCCCTTACTGTGCTTCCATGCCTGCAAACCAGTCTGATCTCTCAGTTGTTTTTACAGTAGCGCTTGTCGTCGGTGGCTGAGGCAAATTTGCACTTGCTACTTCTTCTCTATTTTCGGCCGGAGGAGAATTGTGTGCAAATATTGGCTGAACCTGTGAAGGTGTACTGTGGTTTGCTTGCTCTGAAGGTTGTGCTTCAGGTGAATGGGAAGGTGCACTTGGAGTTGGCTCTACTTGTTGTCCCTGTGTCGTGTTTGTGACAAGATATGAAACTGCGGATTGCTGGATTTGGACTTGCTGGTTCACATCTGTGCGAACTCCATCCAAGGAAAGATCCGTTATTCTGCGCTGAATGTTTAGGATCTCTGCCTTTTCATGGTCGATGTGCTCCATTATCTCTCCAGTGTGTGTCTTTATGAGATCATATTTTGCTTCAGAGATTTCGTTGCTCTTGAACTGTACCTTTGCGTCAAACAACAGTGTCTTTACAGTCTTTAGTTGCAGTCCTAGCTCTTCGAGACGTGAGCCAAGTGCTGAGGCGATTTGCTTTTCTGCTTCCTCTAGCGTTAACAGCTTTGACTTGTATTTTTCGTGGATGATTTCTGCATCATCTTTCATTTCGTCGTTTTCTGAGACAATGTCGATTAGCGCCTTTAGTCGTCTTATTGTGAGTCCTTTTTCTCTGAGGAATCGTTGTGCGTCGAGTCTCCATTTCGGTATGTAGATTACGACTTCGCCTTGAACAACTAGTTGCTCAAATGGGACTTGAGTTAGTCCTTGCAGACCACAATCAACGCCCACAGTCTGTATGGAGCCATCAATGTCGGTTATAGTACCGATGACCTTACCCATTTGGGTGCCATACATGTCTTTGACTTGCTTGCCAATAATCTCTACTTCGTCCTTGTTCATTGGTAAAACTTGAGCGGAATGTATAACCGGCAAAATGTTAACAAGTCTTCTAGTTTTGGTAAGAAGAAGTTAACCTAGTCGGTTTGAGCGCAATTTTAAAATTTGATTTGTTTTGGAATGGTATCATGTTGGACAAAGACGGCTTGGATCAAATCCTAAATTTCGTCTCAAAGCGTTGGATTGAGTTGTCACGGGACCCAAAGAACAGAGCACTGCAAAATCTTCCATCAGATTTTTGGATGAACTCCGTTGGTGGAAAGGCAGGTGAGAAGGGACATTGGATGACCATGTTACTATACACGGAAAATGAGGCCGACGCAGCTGCCCTAAAGGAAGTCTTGCTTAGATGGCAATCAAAGGGATCCACTCCAAAGACGGATCTCATACAGATAAAACGAAAATAGTTTATTTAGATTTGAGAAAACCAAATCATATTGAGTGAGTTTACACCAGATCAAAAAGAAAAGCTATCAAAGCACTTTTCAAACTCTGATGATTCGGTGTTTGCCATCATCACCCCACGACAGGTAGACCGCGGAGCACTCATGTCTCGCTATTCCAGGACTGACAAAAGCATGCGAAGAATTTTCCTAGATGAATTTTTATCAAATGAAAACCGGGGGGAGGAATTTTACAATAAGGTTTTGATTGAGTATGGCGATGACTCTGTAGCTGAATTAGGTATTGCGCAGATTGCCATAGAGGGAATATCAAACATTGCACTAAAAAAAATTGAGGATCGCAGAATTGGTCTGTCATATTTAGAACAATCATCGCGATACGTTTCGTG
>JAKAJY010000091.1 GCA_021824845.1 archaeon | reverse complement strand
ATCACACTCTGGATATTATGCTAATTGATACTGCTGGTCGACACAAGGAAGAAAAAGACCTACTTGATGAAATGAAGGAAATCGGCAAAGTAGCCGAGCCGGATCTTGCCTTGCTAGTCATAGATGGCACAATAGGTCAACAATGCTATCACCAGGCGGAATCATTCCACAAGACCGTCCCAGTCGGCGGAATCATAATCACAAAACTGGATTCGTCTGCCAAAGGAGGTGGCGCGCTTGCAGCGTCGGCAGCAACTGGTGCCAAAGTGATGTACATTGGAACTGGCGAGCGAGTCGATGATCTGGAATTGTTCTCGCCGACAAGGTTTGTTGGAAGGCTGCTTGGGATGGGTGACATTCAGGCAGTGCTTGATCTGGCAAAGCGACTGGAAAACGAAGCAGATGATGTTCGCCTAAAGAGAATCTCAAGTGGTAAGATGAACATGGATGATTTCTATTTCCAGCTCGAGGAGGTATCAAAGGTAGGATCCCTCAAGGGATTTCTGGACAACATGCCAGGACTATCAGGAATGGTAAAAGAAGATCAAGTCGAGCAGATGGAGACTCGAGTCCAGAGGTGGCGCTACATCATACAAAGCATGTCAAAGGCAGAAAAGGCAGATCCTGATCTACTAAATGCATCTAGAATCAAAAGAATCGCCCGAGGCTCTGGCTGGCCAGAGCATGAGGTAAAGGAGCTACTCAAAAATTACAAAAACTCCAAGGGCATGATGAAGGCCGCAAAGGGCAGACAGATGCAGGGTTTCTTGCGCAAAATGGGCATGGGTTAGGCAAACCACTAATAGCTGATTTTACCAAAAAAATTTCATCGTGACCCGAGACAAACTTGCCCCAGTTGTAATATTATCAAAAAAGATCCTATCTGAGTATGATCTGTGTGATCATTGCCTTGGAAGATTGTTTGCAAAAAAACTAGGCCTTGCATCAAACAAGCTACTGGGCAAAAAAATCCGAAAAAAAACCAAATCCAAAAACAAAAAATGCTATGTATGCAAGAATGTGTTTGATACACTTCACTTTTACTTGGAAAAAATGCGAGAGGTGTCATCCATTTATGATTTCAGGACATTTCTGGTCGGAGCCAAACTAAAGCCATCCTTTCTGGACAGAGATGATCACCTAAGATCTCAATTCAAGCTGAGAGGAATTGACGGCATAAAGACCAGCATTACTCGCGAGCTGGCAAAGCAGTTTTCCCGCAAGACCAAGCGTAATCACAACATGTCTGATCCAGATCTTACCGTAACAGTTGACTTCAAGACCGAATCATGTGAGGCCCACTCTAAATCACTCTATGTTTCCGGCAGATATGTCAAGCCAGTCCGTGACATTCCTCAAAAGCAAAAACCCTGTCAGAACTGCCTTGGGAAAGGCTGCGTTACATGTCAAAAGCACGGAATGACAGAATTTGATAGTGTGGAGGGCATGATCTGCAAGTATCTCTTTGATAAATTTGGTGCCATTCAAGCAAAGATAACTTGGATTGGTGGTGAAGACACTACAAGTGTTGTCCTGGGAAATGGCAGGCCGTTTTTTGCCAAGCTGCTAAACCCAAAGAAACGAAAAACCAAGATTCCAGATAAAATACAGTCAGACAAAATTACAATACTTGGCCTAAAGCAAATACCGAAGATTCCACAGGGGCCAATTCCGTTTGTATCAAAGGTAAGACTCTACATTATAACAGAGAATCCTATAATATCGGAATCTCTTGCCAAACTGGATGATCTAAACAACAATGCAGTGGCAATCTATGAAAAGTCTGGCAAACGATCGGAAAAAAAAATTTACTCAATCAAATATGACGTGGAATCGCAAAACTCATTTTGTCTTTCCATGAAACTGGATGGAGGAGTTCCGCTAAAGCACTTTGTTACAGGAGATGACATTTTCCCAAATGTTTCTGATCTAATATCAAACAAATCAAATCTGGAACGATTTGATTTTGATGAGGTAAACATACGCTAAGGCTTTTTACACGTGTTATTTTGAATCATACCGTTGGATCAGCTAGTAAAGGTAAGGGAGGCATATCAAAAGGGATTGCTCCCACAAGACATCCATGATGCCATACTAGAAAGATTTGAGCTGGTAACTGCCGGCATACAAAGAATTGAAAAGGCATCTGGTGCCACATACCCAATATCGTATGTGGAGCCGTCTGTTATTTTGACTAGCGGTGCTGACATGTCGTTTCAATATGGTATATTATTTGCAAGAACTATCCCTGTGTTCTTTGAGGAAAAATTCCAAGTCGTAATCCAGATTTCGGCGCCACTTGTGGCGTTTGGCCTCAAAGGAACCATACATGCAATACTGGCGCACGAATTCCTGCATTACCTGGAGCTGATTCGCAAAATCTCAAAAATGGAAATGCTATCAGATGAAGTATCATCTAGTCTATTTGAGAACACGTATGCCGATAGCACCAGATTATTTGAGCCAAGGGCGGTTTTTTCTGATCAAACCCTACTTACACATATTACAAAAAAATTCCCAACCGGATTCAAGGATTACAAGCTAGAAGACAAAACTGAGAAGTTCTGGATATCAAAACAACTACCTGTGACAAATGTCGCACTGGATGCAAACACCGTCAAACTATCTGCTGAGGCACTTGCCAAGGTAAGCTTGGATCAAAACCTACTGCAAAAGATCAAAGAATACGAAGAACGGGAATTAAAACTACGAAAAAAGAAGCTTTACTGAATGAATTCCGTTAGGCCACATTTGCCGCAGGTTTTTCTATTTTTGTGATCCGACATGAATACACCCTTACCACATCTAGAGCATGACTTGTGTACTCTGGTTGCCTTGTCGCCAGCAATTTTATAGTATGATGCAATGCCGGTTGCCTTTGCTTTTGCCTTCTTGTCTGCCATTATGAGCTAGCCTCTTTTGGCTCTTCTGCAGGTGCTTCCTCTTTTGGAGCTGCAGCCGCAATTGCTGCTTTGATCTTATCTAGTCTCTTGAATATGGTTGGGTTGACCTGTTTTTTTGCCAACTCCTCATTTTCATATACATAGAAGGTTCCAGTTACCTCTGGTCTTCCGGAGTGGTTTTTCATGAAAATTGGAATGATTACCTTGCCGTCCAACTTGAATTGTTTTGAAATCATGTCTGCTGCATCTAGCTTTTTGAGCTTGCCTGCCAAGCCCTTGAAATTGCAAACAATTTCCCTTCTTGAGAGGAATGTATTGTTTACATCACTGAGTGTTTCTATTGACATGTATTCTTGCCTCGTTTTTCCATTTCATATAAACCTTGATTGGAAATCACGAAGAGATTTAAGAAAAACCAATCCCACACAATCCGTTGGACCGATTCATGCTGCACCTCAAAAACACTGGATACGGCCCAGGAGACACCAGTGAGTTGCTTGCAAAAGCAAGACAACTCGGAACTGGACTGAATTGTACAATCAGAGATTGCCGTGTTGCTACAAAATATGTCGAGTTTGATGTCTCAATTAGCAAATTGGTGATGGACAAACTGATCTACAAGCTATCTCCAATTGCTCCACTTGATCATGCAAGACAGGTAATTGAAGAGCATATTGAAAAAGAGGAGGCAATCAAGCAGGGAGTCTTTTATTTCAACGAGGAGCGATTCTGGGAGGCTCACGAGGTGCTAGAAAGCGTCTGGAAGAAATGCTACGAGGGGGAAAAAGACCTAGTCCAGGGAATCATTCTGATTGCCGCGGCACTGGTTCATTACCAAAAAGCCGAGAACACAATATGTCTTTCCGTTCTAGGTCGAGCAATGGATAAGCTGGCAAATTCTACTGGAACGTATCATGATATTGATGTCGATGTGATGCGACAAAAGGTAGCAGA
>JAKAJY010000152.1 GCA_021824845.1 archaeon | reverse complement strand
AACATCTCTGATTGGCGATGCTGGCGTTCAGATAGTAACATCACAACCATTGATCAACTATAGGGAGACCATCCAGAGTGGTTCCGAAGCTGTCATGTCAAAATCACCAAACAGACACAACAAGATTTTCATGAAAGTAGAACCACTAGAGCCAGAGATTGCGGATATGATTCGTGCAGGACAATTATCTGAGATGAAGGACAAAAAAGAGATGGAGAATCTTTTGAAGTCCAAGGGCTGGGATACAGACACTGCAAAACGTGTAATGCGATTTGATTCTCGCGGAAACATTATGATCAACGGCACCAAAGGTGTCCAATTTATCCAAGAATCCACCGACTCCATATTGTCTGGATTTGAGGAAGTAATGAAGGAAGGCCCACTTGCAAGAGAGCAAGTGCGAAACTGCAAGTTTACATTTACTCACTTTGTTCCTCACGAGGACACTGCCCACAGAGGTCTATCACAATTATCACCAGCAGCTAGACGTGCATGCATGGGTGCAATGCTAAAGGCACAACCCATACTGCTAGAGCCAATGCTTGGAATCGAGGTGCGAGTACCACAGGACATGATTGGAAATGTTGCATCAGTTTTGTCTGGTAAGAGAGGAAAGGTACTTGATATGCAACAAAAGGGAGTAACTAGCATCATAACTGGTGAGATTCCAGCTTCGGAAACATTTGATATTGCAGAGGTAATGAGGGGCCAAACCGCAGGTAAAGCAATGTGGAATACACACTTTAAGGCGTGGACCCCAATGCCAAAATCAATCCAGGCAACCTTGATTGCTGAAACTAGAAAGAGAAAGGGATTGCCACCAGACCCGCCAACGGCTGACGAGTTTATCGACAAAGAGTAAAAATGCAAAGCCCCCCTCCTGTGAGGGAATTTGTGACGCATTTTTGTTATGGTGGATAATTCTAACACGTGTTTCAATTAACTGCATTTTATCTTGATGCCAAAGTCGAAGGCTAAACTGTATTTATATATGCGTTTCCAGTGGAAAGTGCAATGAAGAAAAAAGATCTAGATGATCTAATTAATGAAGTAGAACAAGAAAACCGATTTTTTAAGAACAAGGCCGCATTTGACAGCGTACGTCCACCAGAGCATATTGTTGGAAGAAGAGAACAAGCAAAGCAACTATTGCAATTCCTACACGCATCACAAAACATCATAGTGCCTTTTGTATCCGTGTATGGAAGAAGCGGATCTGGTAAATCTACACTTGTTAAATTCGTATGTGATAATCTTACAAATATTTCATACTGTTTTGTTAATCTACGAAATGCTAAAACAATATTTGGTTGTGCTAATCTGATCCTTGCGGAGCTTGGAAAAGCGAATTTAAAAAGTGCGCAAGGACTAAATTTTGCTATGACTCAAATTGCTGAGTCTATTATTTCTAGATTAAACGAACAAAAAAAGAAGATCTTTGTTTTAGTTTTAGATGAATTTGACATGATATTTTATGATGAAAGAAATAATCCCTCAGATTTTGTTTACAAATTAGTTGTACTCGGTGAGAGTCTAAAAAAGAAAAACTATCTGATGTGTATAGTCGGAATATCAAATAATGTGATATCTGAATATGCTCTGGATGATCGTGTAAAATCAAGAATTGGAAATTCTGAGGTATTCTTTCCATCATACACACAAGATGAAGCCTTTGCAATCCTGCGAACTCTTGCTCGTGAAGCATTCACAAAGCCTGTTGATGAAGACATACTGCAATACTGTGCAACTTTGGGCTCACAAGAACATGGTGATGCGAGACGTGTGATTGACCTTTTACGTGTTGGAGCAGAAATTGCAAGCTCTAATCGAGAAAAGCTTGACAAATCACATATCGATTTAGCATCTACTCGACTCCAAAATGATCGAATACAGGATGTTTTGACCAAAAACTCGGCTCATTTTAGTCTAGTTTGTGGCTCAATTGCATATCTAACATTTGTCCAAAATAGGGATTGGATTTCTACTTCAGAGATATATGATAAATATAAAGCGATTATTCCATCAAGCCTAAACCCGCTTACATATCGTAGGATTTCAGGGATTCTTATAGACATTAAAAATACGGGATTGACTCATTCAAAAACTCGCTCTAGCGGAAGAAATGGTTATGGGACTCAGTACAAATTGTTGTTTCCACCAGAAATGATTGGTGTTGCAATTGACAAAAAATGGTGGCAAAAAGTAGAGGAATTAAAAAACCAGGAAAATGAAGATGCTGGCTTGAACAAGGACGCAAAGCAACTTCGGAAGCTACTCGGGGAGATACGGAATCTCTGATCTTGGTACACTAATTGGAAGTATTTTTTGAGCGGATTCTGTGGTTCTAATGCCTGTCTTCGTATGATCTATCGAGGCCATGGAATCATACGTAAATTAGCTAACCATTCGCATACATTCGAACAATTCAGCATTAATCAATATTTTATGTGTCTTCCAACAAAACAACCTTCACAGATTTTGCTGTCTATTCTTTTCATTGCGAATTCGATCTGCTTTTTATTCAGCTTTCCATGTTGTATGGTGTTTAACAATTTCTCCTTGTCTATAGAATCAAATTCTTTTCTACATCCGCATTCTTTGCATTGACACTGCATGAATCACCAAAGTCACAATTATGCTAAAAACACTATCAGAATAATTTATAACACATTTTCCAAAACCAAAATCTGATGGGCCTCTTCAAAAAGAAGGAAGAAACAAACCAAACAAAATGCAAGACCTGCGGAATGGAACTGCACGACCCAGAGCGCCTAAAGAGACACATCAACAAGGCACATGGACACCTGCCTGCCAAGAAAATGGACGGCCAAGACGGTGCCGGCGGAATGTGGTAGTATTATTCTGCTAGAATCCTTTTACCGCTTAGTTCCAGATCAATCTTGTCCATGTCTGATATGGTAGGCTCATCCTGAATCATCTTATGATACATGCGAGTTGTTACAACCATGTTCATACCAAATCACAAAATACCATAATAGAGATATGTTGTTCACTTTACTCACACACTGTAGGATATAATTGGAATTTGTAAGAAAAATCACCCAAGACGACTTTGTCATCATAACAAATCGACTGCGAGCGGACTTTAATCTCACATTCTACAAGTCTGATGATCCATCAACCATGGAATCATTCAAGATCTTTACACGAGTCAAAAACATAAAGGCCACATATTACAAAAACGGCACCCTTCTAGTTCGGGGAGATGCAGCCACTCCAGAATATCAACATGTCCTAGATGTGATAACCAGCATACTAAACCCACAATGATATTTACAAATAATCAATACCACTCCACACCAATAATGTCACAAAAAGTCTGGCTCGGTAGGATTTATCTCAAAGAGGAAGGCGGATACGAGCTGGTCCTGCGCGCACTAAATCATTACAAAAAAAGACTGCGCAACATTAGGAACTCGCCTGAAATCAAGGATGCGCCAATGTTTGCACAAATTGTAGAACAAGAGGCAATGAAGGCATATCCTTTGGTTGGTACTCTGATCAAAAAAATCAGCGAAGGACTGGAAAACTATGAGGTTTTGTCCAGCTTGGAATCAGACATCGCACTGTTTGAAAAAGCACTTAGCTGCTACCAGTCCGATATACAAAAAATGGATTCAGACTCGTTTTATTCCGAATTAATCCAAGACAAGGCTGTGGCAAATGCGGATCTGCCAAATATCACATCCGCTTTATCAAAAATTGCAGAATTTTCCTAATCTCTAAAAACATCCCTTTTCATACCACACCATGAAGGATGCCCAGTGCAAAAAGTGCCTCCAAAAGTTCCACCAAAAAGACATCTACACCATCCAGCAGTTCCAGTACCGAAAGACAAC